>CAYHSN010000017.1:0-7369 GCA_964359235.1 uncultured Vicinamibacterales bacterium
CTCTTCCTCGATGAGATCGGCGATCTCTCCCTCATGGCGCAGGCCAAGCTGCTGCGCGTGCTCGAGGCCCGCCGCTTCGAGCGCCTGGGCGGCAACCAGTCGATCGAGGTCAATTTCCGCCTGATTTCGGCGACCAACCGGCCGCTCGACCAGTTCGTGCGCGACGCGCGGTTCCGCGAGGATTTGTACTACCGCGTCAACGCGTTCGCGATCCGCCTGCCGTCGCTGCGCGAACGCCAGAGCGACATCCCGGTGCTCGCCCAGCGGTTCCTGGCGCGCTACTGCGCGGGCAACGGCCTGCCGCTCGACGGCAAGATCTTCTCGAAGGAAGCCGTCGATCTCCTGATGCGCTACCACTGGCCGGGCAACATCCGCGAGCTCGAGAGCACCGTGTCGCGCGCGGCGCTCTCCTCGCCCGACCGCATCATGCGCGCGGCCGACATCGAGTTCCTCCACGCCACCGAGGCGCCCGCCGAGGACGCGGGCGAGCACCTGCCGTCGCTGCGCGACTGCGAGCGCGCGCACATCGTGCGCGTGCTCGAGAGCGTGAACTGGAACAAGAAACAGGCCGCGGCCGTGCTCGACATCAGCCGCGGCACGCTCTACCGGAAGATCGTCGAGTACAACCTCGAACCCGAGCCTCGACCGTCCAAGAACAGAACACGTCGAGTCCAGCAGACCCCGGGATAGCGCGAAAACACACGCGCAATCAGCACGTTAAGTGTGTACCATCAAAGCACACCAACCAAGGCTCTCTATCGTGCTGTAAATAAGTCTGTTATCGCCAAGATCTGATCGTCGTGTGCGTTTTGGGAACACATGCACACGCATTTGTCCGCGCCGTCCCGGTCCGGTTCTCGAGTGAGCGAGGACCGCAAGTTCTTCGAGAACAGCATGTTATCGATGTTGTGTGCCGAAGTGATGCAGACGGCACATAACTTGCTAAGCTCCAGAGCGACCGACCTCCCTTCACCAGGCTTATCATCAATGCTGCGTCGCGCTCTTCTGATTGGCGCCCTGGCCGTTCTTGGGGCGGCGCCGGCAATCGCCGGCGATCCGGCCGGTTTCGGCAAACTCGACCAGGCGCTTGTCGCGCGCGCGCGGCTCGCCGGCGGAACCTCGCGCGTCATCATCCAGACGCGCGGTGGCCAGCCGGCTGACACACTCGTCCGGGCCCTCAAGGGCACGCCCGGCCGTCGGCTCGCCGTCCTCGGCGGCCAGATCGCCGAAATCCCGGACGCCGCGCTCGCCGCGCTCGCCGCCCACCCCGCCATCACGCGCGTGAGCCTCGATCGCCCCGTTGTCGCGACGATGGAGCGGACGGGCGCGACGATTGGCGCCGCGTGGGTCCGGAAGAATCTGGGCTATACGGGCGCGGGCATCGGCATCGCGATCGTCGACTCTGGCGTCACGGCCTGGCACGACGACCTCACCAGCGACGCGTCGGACATCGACATGGGCGGCGAGGTGCCGACGATCACGATCGGCCAGCGCGTCGCCCACTTCGTCGACTTTGTGAGCACCCTGCCAAGCGCGTACGACGATTTCGGTCACGGCACGCACGTGGCCGGCATCATCGCGGGCAACGGCTACGATTCGGGCGGCGCGCGGTCTGGCGTGGCGCCGGGGGCGAATCTCGTCGTGCTCAAGGTGCTCGACGCCGCGGGTCGCGGCTACATCAGCCACGTCATCGCGGCGATCGACTATGCCGTCGCGCACCGTGCGAAGTTCAACATCCGCGTGCTCAACCTGTCGGTGGCCGCGGGCGTGTACGAGTCCTATCAGACCGATCCGCTGACGCTCGCCGCGAAGCGCGCCGTCGAGGCCGGCATCGCGGTGGTGAGCGCGGGCGGCAACCTCGGGCGGAACGCCCAGGGCGCGCCGCAGTACGGCGCCGTGACGGCGCCCGGCAACGCGCCGTGGATCATCACGGTCGGCGCGTCGAGCCACAGGGGCACCGTCAGCCGCAGCGACGACACGGTGGCGGCGTTCAGTTCCCGCGGCCCGACCCACATCGACTATCTCGCGAAGCCGGACCTCGTGGCGCCCGGCGTCGGCCTCGAATCGCTGAGCGATCCGGGCTCGGCGCTCTACGCGGCGCACCCGCAGTGGCTGCTGACGGGCACGGTGCAGACCTGGTACAAGCCCTATCTGGCGCTGACGGGCACGAGCATGGCCTCGCCCGTCGTGACGGGCACGATCGCGTTGATGCTGCAGGCCAACCCGGACCTCACGCCCAACGCGGTCAAAGCGATCCTCCAGTACACCGCGCAGGTCTACCCGGGCTACAAGCACATCGTGCAGGGCGCCGGCTTCCTCAACGCGCGCGGCGCCGTGCACCTGGCCGAGTTGTGGGCCGGCAAGCCGGAGACCGCGGACGTCGCGGCGGACGAGGCCTCCTGGAGCCGCCACATCATCTGGGGCAACCATCGCCTCAGCGGGGGCATGATCCGGCCCGGCGCCAGCGCCTGGGACGAGAACATCGTCTGGGGAAACGCCGTCGACGGCCCGGGCGAGCACATCGTCTGGGGCACGGTGTGCGACACCGCCGCCTGCGACAACATCATCTGGGGCAACGCGATCGGCGGCGACAACATCGTCTGGGGCACGAGCGGCGCAGGCGACAACATCCTCTGGGGGAATGGCAGCGACGAGAACATTGTGTGGGGCAACGAGTGCGGCGGCGCCGACTGCGAGAACATCGTCTGGGGCAGTCAGTGCGACGCCGCCGGGTGCGATAACATCGTGTGGGGCACCGCCGATCCCGGCGACAACATCGTCTGGGGTTCGTCTGGCGGCGACAACATCGTCTGGGGCACGTCCGGGGGCCTCGACACCATCGTCTGGGGCAACCTCCGCGCGGACGACAACATCGTCTGGGGTTTGTCGCCGCCGGGCGGCGGCACGCCGGTCGCCGGCGCCCCGCCCACGGGCACGACGAGCGAAGCCCTGCAGAAGGGAAGGAAGAAGTAGGATGAGACCGCGCGCGAAGGCGGTCTGGAGCGTCGCGTGAGAGAGCTGCCGCTTGCGGCCCGGATTTACGTGGTGGGTGTGGTCGTGCTGGGCACGGCGTTGCTCGCCGCCTTCTTCCCGGGCCGTACGTTCCTCCTCTTGCCGACCTTCTTCGTCCTGCTGGCGCTCTCCTCACTCACCTCGGTCTTCAAGGTCAAGCTTCCTCTCGCCCGCAGCGGCTCGACGATGTCGGTGTCGTATGCGGTCGACTTCGTGTCGCTGCTGCTGCTCGGTCCGAACCAGACGATGCTGGTCGCCGCGGTGAGCGCATGGAGCCAGTGCACCTTCCGCATCAGCGAACGCAACCCGCCGCACCGGACGCTGTTCAGCATGGCGTGCCTGGTCATCACGGTGCAGGCGGCCGGCCACGTGTACTACGTGATGGGCGGGTTCAAACCCCTTGAACCGCTGGTGTTCAAGGAACTGGCCCTGCCGCTGCTCGGGGCGGCGACGACGTACTTCCTCCTCAACACGGCCACGATCGCGACGGCGATCGCCCTCTCGACGCGCCAGTCGCTGGTCCGCGTCTGGAACGAGAACTTCCTCTGGAGCGCGCCGAGCTACTTCGTGGGCGCGGCGGCCGCCGCAGCGGCCGCGTGGCTGTACAACGTGGCCGGCCACTGGGTCGCCCTGCTGCTGGCCGCCCCGCTCTACCTCACGTATCGCACCTACAAGGTGTACCTGGGCCGCGTCGAGGACGAGCAGCGGCACGTGCGCGAGATGGCCGACCTGCACCTGGCGACGATCGAAGCGCTGGCGCTCGCAATCGACGCGAAAGATCAGACGTCGCAGACGCACATCCGCCGCGTGCAGCTCTACGCCGCCGCGCTCGCGCACTCGCTCGGCATGGACGAGAACGACATCCAGGGCGTCAAAACGGCGGCGCTCCTGCACGACATCGGCAAGCTGGCCGTGCCGGAGCACATCCTCTCGAAGCCGGGCCCCCTCACGCCGGAGGAGTTCCAGAAGATCCGCGCCCACCCGAAGGTCGGCGCCGACATCATCAGCGCGGTGCCGTTCCCGTATCCGGTGTCGCCACTGATTCTCTGCCACCACGAGCGGTGGGACGGGAAGGGCTACCCGGTCGGCCTCAAGGGCGAGGAGAGTCCGCTCGGCGCGCGCATTCTCTCGGTCGTCGACTACTTCGACGCGCTCATGACCGAGCGGCCGTACCACAAGGCGATGAGCCAGGAGGCCGCCGTCGCGCTGCTGCAGCAGGAGGCGGGCAAGGGTCTCGACCCGCGCGTCGTCGAGAGGTTCATCGAGCTGCTGCCGAGGCTCAGCAAGGAGGCGGCGACGCTCGAGGAGCAAACGGTGCGGAAGCTCACGGTCGAGCGCGGACCGTTCGACGATGGGATCAGACCGGCGACGGGGCTCACGCCGGAGCCGTCGAAGAAGAACGTGTTCGACGACATCGCGCTGGCGCACCGCGAGATCTACGCGCTCTACGAGATCGCGCAGGCGATGGGCACGAGCCTCGGCGTGGCCGACACGATGGCCATCATCGCGGCCAAGCTGACCAACCTGGTGCCGTTCTCCTGCTGCGCGCTGTTCATCTTCGACGAGGAGACCGAGATCCTGCGGTGCCGCTTCGCGACGGGCCTGGACGCGGACCTCATCCAGCAGCTCGCCGTTCGAAGCGGCGAGGGGCTGACCGGCTGGGTGGCGCGCAACCGCCGTCCGCTCGTGAACGCGCGGCCGAGCGCGGACCTCGAGGCGGCGGGCCTCGTGTCGCGCGCCACGAGCCTGCAGTCGGCGCTCGTGTGCCCGCTGGTCCTGGACGACAAGTTCATCGGCGCGTTGTCGGTGTATCACGTTGAGCCGTCGTTCTACCGCGACGACCACCGCCGGCTCCTGGATCGCGTGTCCGAGCAGGCGGGCGCCGTCATCAACAACTCGCTCCTCTACGAGCAGACGAAGGAGGACTCGCTCACCGACCCGCTCACGGGTCTGCCCAACACGCGCTTCATGTTCATGCACCTGACGCGCGAGCTGGCGCGCGCCGAGCGCCTGAAGTCCGAGGTCTCGCTGATGGTCATGGACCTCGACAACTTCAAGGACATCAACGACAACCACGGCCACCACGTCGGCGACCGGGCGCTCTGCGAAGTGGCGCGGATCCTCAAAGCCGCGATTCGCCCGTACGACATCTGCGTGCGGTACGCGGGCGACGAGTTCATCCTGGTGCTGTCGGGCTGCGGCGCCGAGGAAGCCGAGCGCAAGAGGCGTGAGCTGCAGGACGCGCTCGAGTCGGTGTACTTCGAGGCGCGGCCGGGCAAGCCGCTCACGCTCGGCATAAGCGTCGGCGCGGCGGTCTTCCCGCAGGACGGTGAAGTCTACGAGTCGCTGCTGGCGACGGCCGACAGCCGCATGTATCAGAACAAGGCTGGCAGAAAGCGCGCGCGCGCGCGCGCGGTCGAGCCGATGGAAGAAGAGCTGTACGCGTCGCTCGCCGATCTGTCCGACACCGAGCTCCAGCGCGCGGCCGCGGGAGTTCTCTAGCGTTCCGAAGCGGCTAAATCAGCAATCGCCAATCAGCAATCAGCAATCAGCATTCGGAACGATGGTCTCGCTTCGCGTCCGCAGTTTCGCCGCCGCCACGCCCGCATCTACGATCCTCAGGCTGGAGCTCGGCCGGGCGCCGTTCGCGTTCCGGGCCGGTCACACCGTGCTGCTCGGCCTGCACGGCCAGCCGAGGCGCAAGCCGTACTCCATCGCCATTGCGCCAGAAGAAGCGCGGGCGCGCGGGTATCTCGAATTCCTCATCAAGACCGACGCCGAGGGACACCCCGGCCCGCACCTTGCGGGCGTGCGGCGAGGCGCGCGCGTCGACGTCGCGGGGCCGCTCGGATCGTTCATCGTTCCGGCGGCGGCGGTTGGGCGGCCCGTCCTGTTCATTGCGGGCGGCGCGGGTATCGCGCCGCTGCGGTCGATGCTGCAGAGCGCGCTTCGGAGCCGGATCGCGCGCCGCGTGACCGTGTTCTACAGCGCGCGCTCGCCGCGACACTTCGTGTACCTGACCGAGCTCCGGCGGCTGGCCCGGCAGAAGAAGATCGCCCTGACGCTGACCGTGACGCGGGAGGCGTCGCCGGGTTGGCGCGGCGACCGCGGCCGAATCACGCGGCGGCAGCTGGCGCCGCTCGTGACCGATCCCGCGACGGTGTGCTTCGTGTGCGGACCGCCGGCGCTGGTCGCCGAGGTCGTGAGGCTGCTGCGGCGGCTGGGCGTCGCGGCGCGACGGATCAGAACTGAGAAACGGAAAACCTGACGGCCAGGGACGTCACATGCCCATGGCGTGGAACCCGGCGTCGACGAACAGCACGTCCCCGCTGACGCCGCGGCCGGCCTCGCTCAGAAGGAACACGGCGGCGTCGGCGACCTCGCTGGTGTCGATGGTGCGGCGCAACGGCGCGCGGTCGCGGTAGATCTGCAGGATGTTGGTGAAACCCGAGATGCCCGATGCGGCGAGCGTCCGGATCGGCCCCGCCGAGATGGCGTTCACGCGGATCCCGTTCGGGCCGAGGTCGGCGGCGAGATAGCGCACGCAGGCCTCGAGCGCCGCCTTCGCCACACCCATCACGTTGTAGTTCGGAAAGACCCGTTCAGAGCCCAGATACGTCAGGGTCAGCATGCTGCCCCCGCCGCGCGGCGTCATCAGCTCGGCCGCGCCGCGCGCGAGCGCGACGAGCGAGTACGCGCTCACATCGAGCGCCGCGCGAAACCCCTCCCGCGACGTATCGACGAAGCGGCGATCGAGCTCCTCCCGCGGCGCGAAGGCGACCCCGTGCACGAGAAAATCCAGTCCGCCGAACTCGCGGCGGATCTCCTCGTAGAGCGCCGCGACCTGATCGTCGCTCGTGACGTCACACGGCAGGATAAGCGGGTTCTCCAGTTCGGCCGCCAGCTCGCGGACGTTCTCCTCCAGGCGCTCGCCCTGGTAGGTCAGCGCGAGCCGCGCGCCCGCGGCCGCGGCCGCCTGCGCGATGGCCCACGAAATGGACCGCTTGTTGGCCACCCCGACGATCAGTCCAAGCTTGCCGGTCAGGTCAGACATGGATGAAGACGAACGAAGGAACGAGTCGCGCGTCATCCCGCATCATCGCCTCGGCGGCAGGAACCGCTTCGGGAACTTGGCCACCACCGTGTACAGGGGATCGACGACGTTCGCGATGCGCGAGTGACCAGCCTGCGACACGACCTGGTATGCATCGATCCGGTCGAAGCCGTAGTCGGCCGCGAGCCACTCGATGAGCTCGACCTGCGCGATCCGGAACGCGTCGACGAGCGGCCGCGCGCTGCCCGCAACCATCAGGTCGTCGGCATCCTCGAACCGCGGCCAGCCGATCTTCTGTCCCTT
>CAYHSN010000017.1:7469-15561 GCA_964359235.1 uncultured Vicinamibacterales bacterium
TTGCCGCCGAAGTTGCCGGGCCACAGCCCGCCGAACGCCTCGGCGCCGGAGGGCGCGACGGCGACGCGGCCGAGCATGGGCCTCAGGGGCAACTCGATCCTCTTTGACGCCGACGCGGGCAGGTCGAGGATGCCGACGCTTCGCGCGAGATCCAGCGTCCAGACGAAGCGGCGGGCCGGCAGCGGGTCGTTGAGCATCCGCGTGCGCCCGTCGGAGGCGACGGCGCTGATGCCGTTCGGGTTGATCTGTGACACCGCCGTCCCCCGGTTCGGGCGCAGCTTCAGAATGCGCACGACCAGCGTGTCGTTCGGCGTCGCGCCCTCGATGTGAAACGGCCCGACTTCGCCGGGCCATTTCCCGCCGGCGCGCTCGTAGTAGTCGCCCGGTTCCGAGAACGTCCGCGTCTCGACCGTGTCGCCGGGCTTGACGCGAAGGACGGGCTCGCGGACGGCGAACGTGGGCACGCCGGCCCGCGGTTCGAACTTGATCGTGTCAGCGCCTGCGCTGCCGCAGAACACCATCGCCGCCAACGCCGCCGCCCAGACACGCATGGCCAACCTCTTTCCTGAAGCCTGACGAACTCGTGAAGAGACGCGCACGGAAGGGAGTAACGAAGCTTCGCCTCAAACCGACAAGTGGCTAGTGCGACCGCTTCTTGCCGCCCGGCGCCGGAAGGCCGGGCCGCTGCCCACGCGAGTGCCCCTGGGACCGATCGTATCGCGAGGCGCCTTGTGGTGATCCGTGCGACCGACCGGGACCCTGCCCGGGGCCGTGACCGGGACGGCTGCCATGGCGCAGGTGTTTTGGCGGCCGCGGTCCATTGTTGGACGGCTGTCCGCCGCGCGTGTTGCCGCGCGAATCGCCGTCGATCAGCCGGCCGCCACGCACGCCCGACTGCCGCATCGTGAACTCGGGCGCTTGCCGGGTCGTCTGCTGGCCTTCCGGACGCGGAAGCGTCGCGCGAATGAGCGGCCGGCGGACCGGGCCATCCTCCGGCGCCTCGGCCATCGGCGCAGGTCCGTTCACCGCCGCCGGCAGCTCGTTCGCCGCCACGGGCCGATCGGGGCCCCGGTCCGCGTCTGCCGCCGGATCGGCCTCCGTCGACGGCGCCGCCGCGAGCGGTCCCTGAACGGCGGACTCCTCGGGCTCGTCGCTGCGCCCGACCGGCACGGCGGCGTAGAGCGCGCCTGGCGCGTCCAGCTTCTTGCGGCGCGGGACGCGCGCGCCTTTGTAGGGATGCTCGGCGTCGCAGGCCGTGCAACGGGTCAGGCGGATCGCGTCCTCGATCATCGCCACCACCGCGTGGTTCGTCACCCGACGTTCACGCGGGCAGTAGTCGTCCACGATGTCACCGAGCCGGACCCGGCGTTGCTCCATTGACAATTCCCCCGAGAAGATTTCCGAAGGCTGGGTTTGGAAGAGAAGCGCAGATCACTAGCCGTGCTTGCACGGCAAGAAAGTGTACGAATCGGTCGAATTTCGGACGGGCACCCAAGGCTCTGTCAAACCGGGCGGGAGCTTGGGTCGCCCCGGTTCGCCGTGCAAGCCCGGCTTAGGCGCGGCCGCAGAGCGGCCGCTTAGTAACGAAGGTTCGCCCGGTGGTCCTGGTCCCCTCGCCGCTTGTCGGTTTGAGGCGAAGCTTCGTTACAGTGTAGCAGAGCCCCTCGCGGCGAGGCAAACACCGCTACCGCCGGCTCCGCCGAATCCACTCGACCGCCCTGCTCATCGCGAGATCGCGACCCGCGAGCAGGTCGTCGCGCGAAAGCGGCGCCATCTCGTCCGGCACCACGCCGCGGCCCTCGAGCCGCGTCCCGCGGGACGTCTGGAAGTCACCATAGGCGTGCAGCAGCACGTCTCCGTTCGGCAGCCGATCGAAGAGCGCCGGCAGCGCCTGCCCCATCGACGGTTGTCCGAACACGCGCGCGCGCCCGATCGCCTGCATGCCGCCGGCGAAGCACTCCGACGCGCTCCCGGTCATCGAGTCGACGAGGATCGCGACCGGGCCCGCGTAGGGCTTCACGCGCTCGCCCGCGGCATTCACGCGCCGCGGGTTCGCCACAAACCGCAGCTCACGCTCCCGTGTCTTCATCGTGCCCAGGACGATCGGCTCGTCAAGAAAATAGCCGGAGATGCCCATGAGCATCGCCGCGAGGCCGCCGGGGTTGCCACGCAGATCGAGGATGATGCCGTCGGCGCCACGCCAGGCGTCCACGGCTGCGCCGACCAGCGCGTCGACAGGCGTCATCCAGACGTTGAACCCGATCACGCCGACCTTCAGGCCGTCAGGCGCCTGCGCGGCCCGGGTCGTGACGCGCACGAAGAACGTCGGCAGGTTGCCGACCGTGACGGGATCGCCCGGCTCCGGTTGGCGAACGATCGCGCGAACCAGGGTCCGGCCGGTCCCGTCCGCGAACTCGACGCGCGCGGTCGATCCCGACCGGCCCCGTACGCGGGTGGTGACGGTGCGCCAGGCTTCGACGTGGCGGAGACGTGTGGCGAGCGAGGCCGGGAGGCGCGCGAGCAACGGGGCGACCGCCTCGCCGTCGATGGATTGGACGAACCAGCCCGTCCGGACGCCCGCCGCGGCCGCCGGCCCGTCCGGCCTGACACTCGTGACGACGACCCGGCCGTCGAGCAGGCGCACGTCGAGGCCCGGGTCGCCGCTGAGATCGCCCGAGCGAGGCCCGCCGCGCCCGGCGCCTTCGACCGACTCGGACGGCAGCAGCGCGAAATGCGACTGGCCCAGCCGATCGAGCATCTGTTGAATCACCGCGCGCAGTTCCCGGGTCGATCCGGCCACCGCGGCCCGCGGCCGTAACTCGTCGCGCACGCGGTTCCAGTCAACGCCGTTGAAGGCGGGATCGAAGTGCGTGTCGCGGATGATCTGCCAGGCCGCGTCGAACGACGCCAGACCAGCCGGGACTGTCGCAGCCGGCGCCGGCTGGGCGAGCGCGGCCGCCGGCGAACCCGCGAGGAGGAGGCAGACGGCGAGCGCCCGCACCAGCATCACTTCACGAGCGCCTTGATCTGGGGCGGGAGGGCGAAGACGCCCTCGTCCAGGGTGTCGTACTCGACGCGCGTGATGACGATGACCTGCTCGACACCCATCACCTTCTGCCGCATCCGCGCGGCGGCGAGGACGCCGCCGAAGTCCTTGTAGTCCGAGTACGAGGAGGTGGCCTCCATCGGGCCCATCGGGGACTGCCGCGAGATGATGCTGCCGATCAGCAGACCGGTGTCGACGGAGAAGAACTCGATGTCGTCCTCACCGGACGCCCGCACGAGCCTGAGCTTGTAGGCGGGCGTGCCCTCGAACTCCGTGCGCGCGACGGTCTCCATCGTCTTGAACCGGGACTCGTCGTGGAGCTCGCTGTAGAAATCGGCGTCCATCCTGGCGTGGTCGCGCGCCTGACCCTCGAGCAACATCGGGCCCGTCATCGGGTTGATGAGCCAGGCCACTTTTCCGTCGAAGCCGTTCCGGATGTCGCCCAGGCCTGCCAGGCTGATGCGGACGACCTGGCGATCGGGCGGCATCGCGAGCACCTCGAGATCGCCGGCGAGCCCTTGCGACGGTACTTCGAACCGGCCGATTGCGCGCCGCGATTTGTACTTGCGCACCGCGTCGCCGCCGCCGATGGCCGTGACGAAGCGACGGATCACGTCGCGCGCGGCAGGCAGATCGCTCGTCTGTCTGACCGCGTCCTGCGCGGCGCCGGCGAGCGCGCCGACCGCGAGCAGGATGAGGACGAGTCGCGCGACGCGCGAGGTGAGCTGCGGAGCCCTCATGCCGATCACTGTGACCGAAGCGCGTGGCAAATGCAACGCGTGCGCGGACGCCTCGGATCACACCAGCCCATGAGCATCCACGGGCAGATCTCGCTCGACATCGACGACACCGATCCCGAGGATGCGAGCGGGCCCGTCGCTGGCCTGACGCGGACCCATTGCATATTGCAGGATTGCATATTGCAGGATTTTGGGTTGCAGCATGGTCCCAATCCTACAATCTGCAATCCTGCAATCCTGAAATTCCTACCTTTTCTTGCCCTTGATGATGACGTCAATCTCATCCGGCCGCGGATTCACGAACTCCAGGCGGATGCGGCCGTTCGCTTCCTGGCGGACGATCGCCGGGATTGAGCTCACGGTCAGGTACCACCCTTCGGGCAGCACCACGTCGTTCGCCGGCCGGCCGAAGCCGCGATGCCAGACCAGCTCGCCGTCAACGAGACCGTAGCGTCCGGGGTCCGTGTAGGTTTCCTCGATCCGCAGCCGAACCGACTGTCCCTTCTTGACCGGATCGAACCGGATCACGACGACCTCCGTCGCGGGCGTCACCGCGCCGGCGTCGAGTTTCGCCCTGGTGATCTCGTCGCCGCGGAGGATCTCGGTCTGCAGCTTCTGGCCCGTGTCGAGGATCATCGCGGCCGGATCCGACACCGTGCTCCCGGCGCGCACCACGTTCAGGTACGTGTCCATGCCCTCGCGCGACTCGGTGTAGTCGTGATAGAGGGAGAAGGCGTGCGTCTCGGGCGGCTTCAGGAAGTAGACGATTTCGCGGTCCTGGATCGCGCGTTCGCTCGTCCGGAGGTTCGTGAGTTCGGATCGAGGTTCGGGCGTCTGCGCGGGCGCGGAGGCCGGCGGGGGCGCCGGCGTGGGACGGCTTGCCATCTGTTGGCGCGCGGCCCCGGCGCTCGACGGCGGCGGCGCCGCGAGCGTGCGCGCCTTCACGACGAGCGGCGCGGCGGCCGGCGTGTTGTTCAGGTGACTCACCATGATGCGCCCGTCGCGCTCCTCGATCACCTGCGACGGGAAGTTGCACGCGACCAGCTCGTAGCCCGGAGGCAGCACGACTGAATTGCGCTTGATGCCGAGCGATCGGTCGAAGACGATGAGATCGCCCTCGCGGTAGTAGCTCTTCGGATCCGTGTAGGTCTTGAGGATGCGGAGCCGGGCTTCGCCGCCTTCGGGCACCGGTCGCGCCAGATGGACCCTGATGTATTCCTCGTCCGGCTGCGCGCCGCGCTGCCCATCCTTGATCGCCTGATCGCCTTTGACGACCTCGAACCTGAGCGGCGCGCCTGTCATGCGATCGATCACCGACTCGTCGCTCGCCACGCTGCCGGACCGGATGGGATTGAAGTAGTACTTCGCGCCGGCGGTCGTGGCGGTGACGTCGTACATGATGCGGAAGCTTGCGGTCTCGGCCGCCAACAGCTCGTAGCGGGTGTACGAATCGGCGCTCGCCGACTGGGCGACGGCGAGACTCGGCAGGACAAGGACGGACACGACAACGAAGCTGGTCACGCGTCGCATCGAAGACCTCGGCTACTGGTTACCGGTTTCCGGTTTCTGCTTTCGACATTCTGCACTCGCCATTCGGAACGAACCGCAGTATAGCAGGCCGTGCGGCCCGCCGTTGCCCGGAGGCCGGCGAGGTGCGCTAAGATGGGCGCCGCTGGAGGGATGAGGTGACGGATCGCCAACTGCACGACCACCTGCGGGGCGCGGTGCGCGAGATCTGCGCGCGGTTCCCCGACACCTACTGGCGCGAGCTCGACGCCCGCCGGGCGTATCCATCCGAGCTCGTCACGGCGCTGACCGGCGCGGGCTACCTCGCCGCGCTGATCCCCGAGGAGTACGGCGGGGCGGGTCTGGGCGTGGCCGAGGCGTCGATCATCCTCGAGGAGATCAATCGCATGGGCGGCAACGCCGCCGCGTGCCACGCGCAGATGTACATCATGGGCACCTTGCTGCGACACGGCTCGCCCGAGCAGAAGCAGCACTACCTGCCGAGAATCGCGCGCGGCGAGCTGCGCCTTCAGGCCTTTGGCGTGACGGAGCCGACGACAGGCAGCGACACCACGCAGCTCAAGACGATCGCCGTCCGTCGCGGCGATCGCTACATCGTCAACGGCCAGAAGGTCTGGACCTCGCGCGCGGAGCACTCGGACCTGATGCTCGTCGTCGTCCGCACCACGCCGATCGACCAGGTGACGAAGCGAACCGACGGCCTCTCGATCCTGATCGTCGATCTCGGCGAGGTCGCCGGCAAGGGCCTCACGATTCGGCCCATCCGGACGATGATGAACCATTCGACGACGGAGGTCTTCTTCGACGATGTCGAGGTGCCGGTTCAGAATCTGGTGGGCGAGGAAGGCAAAGGGTTTCGGTATCTGATCGACGGTCTGAACGCCGAGCGCATTCTCATCGCGGCCGAATGCGTGGGCGACGGGCGCTGGTTCGTGGAGCGCGCGACGAAGTACGCCAGGGAGCGCGTCGTGTTCGGCCGTCCGATCGGACAGAACCAGGCCGTCCAGTTTCCGATCGCGCGGGCGCACGTCAACGTCGAGGCCGCCGACCTCATGCGCTGGCGCGCCGCAGACCTCTTCGATCGCGGCGAGGCGTGCGGCGCCGAGGCGAACATGGCGAAGCTCGTCGCGGCGGATGCGTCGTGGGAGGCCGCGAACGTCGCCGTCCAGACCTACGGCGGGTTCGGGTTTGCCGAGGACTACGACATCGAGCGCAAGTTTCGCGAAACGCGCCTCTACCAGGTGGCCCCGGTCTCGACGAATCTGATCCTGGCGTACATCGGGGAGCACGTGTTGGGAATGCCAAGATCGTACTGACGCCAGCCAAGGTGAGGATTTGTGAATTTGTGAATTTGTGAATCTGTGAGTTTGTGGATTTGTGGATTTGTGGATTACGTTCTCTTCTCACATCCTCAAATCCTCAGATTCTCAAATCCTCAGATTCTCAAATCCTGTCTATGTTGCCCTTGTCCGGCCTCACCGTCGTTTCCCTGGAGCAGGCCGTGGCGGCGCCGCTGGCCACGCGCCATCTCGCCGACTGGGGCGCCCGGGTGATCAAGATCGAACGGCCGGGTACGGGCGACTTCGCGCGTGGGTACGATGCGCGCGTCCTGGGGCTGTCGAGCTACTTCGTCTGGCTGAACAGGTCCAAGGAGTCGCTGACGCTCGACCTCAAGCAACCGGACGCCGCGAGGATTCTCGAGCGGCTGCTCGTGCAGAGCGACGTCTTCGTGCACAACCTGGCGCCCGGCGCGATCGACCGGCTCGGGTTCGCCCCAGCCGCGCTGCAAACGCGGCACACCCGGCTCGTCATCTGCGCGATTTCGGGTTACGGATCGACCGGGCCGTATCGCGATCGCAAGGCGTACGATCTGCTCGTGCAAAGCGAGGCTGGTCTGGTGTCGATCACGGGCACGCCCGAGACCCCGTCGAAAGCCGGCATCTCGGTGGCCGACATCGCCGCGGGCATGTACGCCTACTCGGCCATCCTGACGGCGCTGCTGCGCCGAGCGACGACGGGCGAGGGCTCGGCGATCGAGGTCTCGCTGCTGGATGCGCTCGGCGAGTGGATGGGTCACCCGTGCTACTCCACGATCTACGGCGGCTCGCCGCTCCCGCGCAGCGGCGCCGAGCACGCGTCCATCGCCCCGTACGGACCGTTCGGCAGCCGCGACGGCCCGCCCGTCTATCTGGGCATTCAGAACAACCCGGAGTGGGTCGGGTTCTGCGAGCGCGTCCTCGAACGACCCGAGCTCGCGCGCGACCCGCGCTTCGCGACCGGTGCCGCACGCGTCGAGCACCGCCAGGCGCTTCACGCCATCGTCGACGGCGTGTTCGGGCGCCTGACGGCCGCCGAGATCGTGGCGCGCCTCGACGCGGCCGGGATCGCCAACGCGCGCCTGAACACCGTCGAGGAGTTCGCGGCGCATCCGCAGCTCGCGGCGCGAGACCGGTGGCGCGAGATCGACTCACCCGCGGGGCCGTTGACTGCGCTCCTGCCGCCGCCGATCATCGACGGCCTGGAGCCAGCGATGGGCGCGGTCCCCGCGCTCGGCCAGCACACCGACGCCATCCTCGGTGAACTCGGGTACGATGACTCGACGATCGCCGGCTGGCGCGAGGCGGGAGTCATTTGAGCGAAAGGTCCGCCTGAAGGCGGACCCCACGGCAGGGGCCGGCTTCAGGCGCGACGAGGCGCCGGCTTTAGCCGGCCCGTCGGGCCGTAGGGGCCGGCTTCAGGTCGAGTCAGACGTGGGGGCCGGCTGCAGCTCGAGTCAGAC
>CAYHSN010000018.1:0-15253 GCA_964359235.1 uncultured Vicinamibacterales bacterium
GCGCACTGGAAGTACAAGGAAGGCCGGATCGGCGCCGGCCGCGACGAGCAGTACTACGCGTGGCTCCGGCAGCTCCTCGAGGTGCAGCAGGACATCCGGGATCCTCAGGAATTCATCCAGAGCCTCAAGGTCGATTTGTACCCCGAGGAGGTGTATGTCTTCACGCCGCGCGGCGAGGTCAAGGCGCTGCCGGCGGGCGCGACGCCGGTCGACTTCGCGTACCTCGTGCACACCGACGTCGGCCACCAGTGCGTCGGCGCGCGTGTCAACGCCAAGATGGTGCCGCTGCGCACCCGCCTGAAGAACGGCGACATCGTCGAGATCGTGAGGGGACCGGGCCACAAGCCGAGCCGCGACTGGCTCAACTTCGCCGTGACGTCGCGCGCGCGCAGCAAGATCCGGCACTTCATCCACGCCGAGGAAAAGGCGCGCAGCATCGATCTCGGGCGGAAACTGTTCGAGAAGGAAGCCCGCCGGTTCGACGTCAACTTCAAGTCGCTCACCGAGCCCGAGGCGCTCGCCCGGATGGCCGCCGAACAGCGGCTGCCGAAGCCCGACGATCTGTTCGCCGCCATCGGCTACGGCAAGATCGCGCCGCGCACGATCCTCGCGAAGCTGGTGCCGCAGGAGCAACTCAGGGAACGCCCGCCCGATACGCCCATCACGTCGGTCGTCAAGCGCGTCCTGGGCACGGGCGAGCAGAAGATCAAGGTGAGCGGATTCGACGATCTCATGGTCGTGCGCGCGCGCTGCTGCAACCCGATTCGCGGCGAGAAGATCGTCGGCTACATCACGCGCGGCAAGGGCGTATCGGTCCATTCGTCGACGTGCCCGAACGTGGTCAACCTGCTCTACGACCCCGAGCGGCGCATCGAAGTCGAGTGGGACAAGGGCGTCGACTCGGCGCCCTACACGGTCCGGCTCGCCATCCTGGTCGAGGACCGCCGGGGCATCCTCGCCGCAGTGAGCGCGAAGATCGCGGCCATCGACACGAACATCCGCGACGTCGAGGCCACGTCGGACGACCTGGACCGCGGCCGCATCAACATGTCGGTGGAAATCAGCGACATGAAGCACCTCGAAAAGGTGATCAAGTCGCTGCGTGGCGTGAAAGGCGTGCTCGACGTCGAGCGGGTGGGGCGGTAGGGACTAGGCCGCCTTGTGGACCTTGTTCGACCGGATGCAGCGGGTGCAGACCCGCAGCCGCCTGACGGTGCCGTTCCGCTTGACCTTGATCCGCCGCAGGTTCGGTTCGAAGCGGCGTGGGGTCACGTTGTGCGCGTGACTGATGTTGCGCCCGACGACGGGCCTCTTCCCGCAGATCTCACACCGCTTCGCCATGGAGACTCAGTCCTCCAGAATGCGTCTTTCCCCAGGACCAGAACGCGCCATTATATCACGGCGGCTCGCGCGTCCTGCCGCGTGGGGCGGGATCCTACGGGATGATCAGACCCGACGAACCCGGACCGGCGCCGGCCGATCCGGATGACGCCACGCGGTCTGCGGCGTTGGGGAACAACTCGGCCAGCAGCTCGACGAAGGCCCGCTCGCCGTCGAACTGGCGGCCCGCCTCCTGCGCGGCGCGCTCGGTTCGCCGCAACACGACGGCGAGATCACCGTCGCGCGGCGGATGTCCGTCGCGGCCGAGGGTCTCGATCGCTGCGCGCACCTCGGCCGCCAGCCGTTGCGCCGGCAACGCCGCTGCCTGGTGCTCGTAAATGATGCCCTTGCTCGCGGTCTCGAACGTCGACGCGAGCGCGCGGGCCGCCGCCTCCACGTCGCGATCGAGCAACCGCTGGGCTGTGCCTGCGGCGCTGGCCGCGACGGTCACTTGCACGAACAGGAACACGTGATACTGCGCCTCGGTCAGCCCCTCGACGACCGACGCGAGGAATCGTCCCTGGCGCTCGCGCCGCCGCTGCACGGCTGCCGGCGGGTGTTGTTCAGCCGCCGCGAGGTACGCACAGTCGGGCGGGCAGCGGATCTCGACCAGGCGTTTCGTGCCGCAGCAGACCGCGCAGATCGATCGGCCCAGCGCAGGGCAGGCCCGCCGTCCCTTTCGCTTGCCGCACGATGGACAGAGCGCCGAACTCATGCGAGCCGATCATATAATGGCCGGCACATCAGGACCTCATGGCGACCGTCGAAGAACTGCGCGACGAACACCGGCGCGTGCGCCGGGTGCAGGCAATTGTCGCGCTGGCGTCGAACCTGATCATGCAGGCCCACCTCTCGCGTACCGAGGGTGAGGCGGTGGTGGCCACCGCGCGGGATCGGATCCTCGACCTCTTTCCAGGTCGCGACGGGACTTACGAGACCCTGTACGGCCGCCGGTTCGGCAGGCTGCTCGATGAGTTCACGCAGCCCAGCCAGCCGTCCGGAATCGCACGGGTGATCCCTTTCCCCGCTCGTCCCCGCTGAGTCGCGGCTGCGACATTCACGTCGTCACCTGTCGCAATCCGCTACGACCCGGGATCCGTGGTTCTCACCTGAATCCCTCAGGAATGTCCTCATCGGAGTACGATTGCGACCCTCCGATTCCGCGAACCGAACCGGCAGGTCAGGCGTCTAAAGGAGCGGTCGGAATCAGACGGACCCGGCAACTAGGCCAATGTAGAGAGCCTAAGCTATTTACGATGAATGAGATAGCTGATTGCCAGGAGTCCTGGGATGGTCCGTAGGCCGGCGACCGACTGCTGCCCTGCCTCCTGTCCTTCCTCGACACCTGACTCCTCTCACAGCCTGAAACGGTCGTCGGTGCCCAAGGCGCCGTGGGCTCTTGGAACGGTTGCCGAAGGCACCGCATTTGCATAGCAACTGGCCCGAACAAGGTTGCGACTGACGAAAGGAGTCGCGGGCTACCATGATCCAAGATACAGTCATGACAACACAGATGCTCCAGGATCGCTACCAGGAGCTGAAGCGGATTCTGGAAGAGCGGCGTCGCGAGATTCTCAGCGAAGTCCATGAAAAAATGCGCGACGTTCGGACCGAGGGTTCGACGGCCAACGTGCAGGGCGTGCTCGACTCGGTGGAGAGCTCCGAGGCCGACATCCAGGAGGATATCGAGTTCGCCCTCATCCAGATGAAGGCCGAGACGCTGCAGAAGATTGACGAGGCGCTGGTTCGGCTCGAGGAAGGCTCCTACGGCTACTGCTTCGAGTGCGGATCGGAGATCTCCGAGCGCCGGCTGCGCGCGCTGCCCTTCGCGGTGCGGTGCAAGAACTGCGAAGAGGCGCGCGAGGTGGCGCTCCAGCGTGAGCGTGTGCAGGCGCAGCGCCGCGGCGCGGCCTCGCTCTTCTTCGATCTCCAGAACTGACCCCGGCGTTCTCGCCTGAAGGCAGGCTCCGCCGGTGGGCGGGGCCTGCGCCCCATCCCACCGGCTGCGTTTCCTGAGGAGGATCGGCATGCGCGATCGGTACGAGCGGCTCGCGCCTGACGAAGGCTCGAGCGCCGAGCGGCCGCTGTCCATTCCATCGGAACTCGCGGTGTTGCCGTTGCGCGACACGGTGCTGTTTCCGAACTCCTTCATGCCACTCGCCGTGGCGCGCGAGAGCTCGGTGCGTCTGGTCGACGACGCGGTCGCGAGCGGCAGGCTCGTTGGGGTCTTCACGCAGAAGGACGCGGCGGTGGAGGAGCCCGGGCGGGACGATCTCTCCCCGATCGGCACCGCGACGCACATCCACAAGATGTTCAAGCTGCCTGACGGCAGCCTGCGGCTGATCGTGCAGGGGCTGGTGCGCCTGCGTCTCGACGAGGTCGTCGCCACGCGGCCATTCATGCGCGCGCGGGTCTCGGAGGCGTCCGAGGTGCTGCGCGACGACGATCGCCTCCAGGTCGACGCGCTGCAGCGAAACATCAAGTCCAACTTCCAGCAGATCGTGTCGCTTTCGCCGGTGCTGTCCGACGATCTGCAGACGCTGGTGGGCAACATCACCGAGCCGGCCAAGCTGGCCGACTTCATCGCGTCGAGCCTCACCACGCTCGGCACGCAGGCCAAGCAGGAGATCCTCGAGAGTCTCGACGTGCGCCAGCGGATGGACCACTTGAACCGCCTGCTCATCAAGGAGCTCGAGGTGCTCGAGCTCGGTTCGAAGATCCAGTCGCAGGTGCAATCGGAGGTCGGCCGGAACCAGCGCGAGTACTTCCTCCGCGAACAGCTCAAGGCGATTCAGAAGGAACTCGGCGAGGGTGACGAGCAGCAGCGCGAGGTCGAGGAGCTGCGCGCGAAGATCGAGGCTGCCGGTATGCCGGACGCGGTGAAGAAAGAGGCGCTGCGGGAGCTGGACCGGCTGTCCAAGATGCCGGTGGCCGCGGCCGAGTACACGGTGTCGCGCACGTACCTCGACTGGCTCGTGGCGCTGCCCTGGAACCGGCGCACCGAGGAGCGGATTGATCTCGCGCACACCAAGCGCGTGCTCGATGCCGATCACTCGGATCTCGAAAAGGCCAAGGATCGCATCCTCGAGTATCTGGCGGTCCGCAAGCTCAACCCGGAGGTCAAGGGCCCGATCCTCTGCTTCGTCGGGCCGCCGGGCGTGGGCAAGACGTCGCTGGCCAAGTCGATCGCCACGTCGCTCGACCGCAAATTCGTTCGCGTGTCGCTCGGCGGCATGCGCGACGAGGCGGAGATACGAGGTCATCGGCGCACCTACATCGGCGCGCTGCCGGGGCAGGTCATCCAGGGGCTGCGCCGCGCCGAGTCGAAGAACCCGGTGTTCATCCTCGACGAGATCGACAAGCTCGGGTCGGACTTCCGCGGAGATCCGGCGTCGGCGCTGCTCGAGGTCCTCGACCCCGAGCAGAACAACACCTTCCGCGATCACTACCTCGACGTGCCCTTCGATCTGTCGGAGGTGCTCTTCATCACGACGGCGAACGTGCTCGATCCGGTTCCGCCGGCGCTGCGAGACCGCATGGAGGTGCTCGAGCTGCCGGGCTACACGGAGGAGGAGAAGCTGGAGATCGCGCGCGAGCACCTCATCGCGAAGCAGGTCGCCAATCACGGGCTGAAGCCCGATCAGATGACCTTCGCCGACGAGGCCGTCCGTGCGGTCATCCGCGGCTACACGCGCGAGGCGGGCGTCCGCAATCTCGAGCGCGAGCTCAGCGCGCTCTGCCGCAAGGTCGCGCGACGCTGGGCCGAGGGCGACGAGCGGCCGGTGGCGATCACGCCCGACCTCGTGGTCGACATGCTGGGCGCCCCGCGCTTCCTCGACGAAGAGATCGAGCAGCGGACGGCGTTTCCGGGCGTGGCGGTGGGGCTGGCCTGGACGCCCTCCGGCGGCGAGGTGCTCTTCGTCGAAGCGACGCGTATGCAGGGCGCCGGATCGCTCACGCTGACCGGCCATCTGGGCGACGTGATGAAGGAGTCGGCGCGCGCCGCGCTCTCGTGGGTGCGGGCGGAGGGCACCCGCTACGGCGTGGATCCATCGTTCTATCAGACGGCCGAGATCCACCTGCACGTGCCGTCGGGGGCGATCCCGAAGGACGGTCCTTCGGCTGGCGTCACGATGGTCGTCGCGCTCGTGTCACAGCTCACGGGCCGGCCGGTGCGCGGCGATCTCGCCATGACCGGGGAGATCACGCTGTCCGGCCGCGTGCTGCCGGTGGGCGGCGTCAAGGAGAAGGTGCTCGCCGCGAGGCGCCACGGCATCCGCGAGGTCATCCTGCCGAAGCAGAACGACAAGAACGTCAAGGAGGACCTCAGCGAGGAGCTGCGCCGCGACGTCGTCGTGCACCTCGTCTCGACGATCGACGAGGTTGTGGCGATCGCGCTGCAGCCGCCCGCGCCTCCGGAGCCGACCGCGCGTCCGGTTGAGCCGCCGGTGCAGGAACCCGTCCTGTGAGGGTGGTGTTCTCACCCCGCTATCACCTCGACATCGGCCCTCACGTCTGGCCGACGGCGAAGTACGTGCTCATCCGCGAGCGTCTGCTCGCGGGCGGGCACGCGGCTCCGTCCGATTTCATCGAGCCGGAACCGACCGCCTGGGACGATCTCGGCCTCGTCCACACGGCCGACTACCTCGACCAGATCCGCACCGGCCGCCTGTCGCCCGACGACGTCGCCCGTCTCGAGCTGCCGTTCTCGTCGGACATCGCCGACGGTTTCCGGCTGATGACCGGCGGGACCCAGCTCGCCGCTCGCTTCGCGCTGGCGGACGGCGTCTCGGTGCACCTCGGGGGCGGCTTCCACCACGCGTTAGCCGACCACGGCGAAGGCTTCTGCCTGTTCAACGACGTGGCCGTCTCGATCCGCGAGCTGCAGCGCGACGGGCGTATCCGCCGCGCGGCGGTGGTCGACTGCGACGTGCACCACGGGAACGGTACCGCGCGGATCTTCCACGACGATCCGTCGGTGTTCACGTTCTCGATTCACCAGCAGCACAACTACCCGCTGTACAAGCCCGCGAGCGATCTCGACATTCATCTGGCCGACGGCACCGGCGACGACGCCTATCTCCACGAGTTGGAGCTGGCGATGCCCGAGGTGATGGCGTCGAAGCCGGACCTGATCTACTACCTGGCGGGCGCCGATCCGTACTGCGAAGACCAGCTCGGCGGGCTGGCGTTGAGCCCGGAGGGTTTGCGGCACCGCGACCGCGTGGTGCTGGATGCGGCGGGGGAGACTCCGATGGCGATCGTGCTCGCCGGCGGCTACGCGTGGCGGATCGAGGACACCGTGTCGATTCACACCAGCACGGTGATCGAGGCGCTCGCCAGCATCGTGCGGCGCCGGGCGGCCGCGTCGCCTTCAGTGTGACGCCGAGGCTCAGACGAGCGTCAACCCCACGGCGGTCTTCATGTCGACGATCTCGCCACGCGTGACGAGCTCGCGCGCTTCGAGCAGGGTGAACACCCGGGGCTCGAGCTGCTCGTCCTCGTCCGGCTCGGCCGGTGCCGCCGATCGTTCCAGCCCGTCCAGCCGGTAGAACAGCATTTCCTCGTCGCAGTACCCTGGGGTCGGGAAGAACCTGGCCACGAGTTCGACGCGGCGCGGCGCCTGGCCGATTTCCTCCAGGCATTCGCGGCGCGCGGCGACTTCGGAATCCTCGCCAGGCTCGACACTTCCGGCCGGCAGCTCCCAAATCCAGCGATCGATCGGGTAGCGATACTGCCGAACGAGCACGAGGTGGTGGAGATCGGGCATCGGCAGCAACACGACCGAACGCGGGTGGCGGACCACCTCCATGTTCACGTCCCGGCCGTGCGGGAGCGCCACGCGGTCGACGTGCACCGAGAAGATGCGGCCCTCGAACGCCCTTCGGCTCGCTCGGCACTCTCCATGACGATCCGGCATCGGTCTCCCCCTGTCCGGCTGAAGCCAGACACTACCGTTGCGCCGATGCCGCGCGGATGTCCTCGAGCACGGATTCGAGGTCGTCCGGCAGCGGTGACTCGAACTCCATGCGGCGGAGGTCGCGCGGGTGCGTGAAGACGAGACGCGAGGCGTGCAGGAACGGCCGCTCGAGTCCCCCGATCCGGCGCAGGTGCGGCGGCAGTCTCCGTCGAGTGCCGCCATAGGTCGCGTCGCCGACGATCGGGTGGCCGATCGCGCTCAAGTGCACGCGGATCTGGTGCGTCCGGCCGGTCGCGATGGCAACGCGCACGAGCGACACACCGCGCAGGTGCTCGGCACCGATGACGCGCGTGACGGCCGAGCGTGCGCGGCGCGCGCGCGCGGACATCTTCTGGCGGTCGTGCGGATCGCGCCCGATCGGCAGATCGATTCGGCGCCCCGCCTGGACGACACCCCAGACGAGCGCGATGTATTCCTTCTCGATCTCGCGATCGCGGAACTGGCGTGAGAGCTCCTCGTGGGCACGATCGTGCTTGGCGACGACCATCACGCCCGAGGTGCCACGGTCCAGCCGGTGCACGATGCCCGGGCGCTCCTCGCCGCCGATGCCGCTGAGATTCTTGACGTGGTGGAGCAGAGCGTTCACGAGCGTGCCCGAGGCGTGCCCCGCGGCCGGGTGCACCACCATGCCGGCAGGCTTGTCGACGACCACCAGATCCAGATCGTCGTGCAGAATGGAAAGCGGCAGCGGCTCGGCGGCCGGCGCCGCCGGCGTCGGCGGAGGGATCTCGACCACGACCGTCTCACCCGCGCGCACCGCCGTGCTCGGCCGGATCCGGCGGGCGCCCGCCGCCACGAGTCCTTCTTTGATCAGACGCTGGATCTGCGAGCGCGAGTGGCCGGCCAGCAGGGCGGCGAGAAAGCGATCGAGGCGCCACCCGTCATGCTCGGGCCCCACGTCGAGCTGGACTCGCCTCGTGGCGGGCGAAGCGGGGGGCGGGGCCGAAGTGCCGTTCATGGATGCACCGGACGTCGGCACCGGGCGTCACGCCCCCCCCCCCGCGCGCCCCGCGGCGGCCCGCGCAGGCGGACGGCGGCGTGACAGCCAGATCAACATGCCGATCGCCAGCGGCACGAGGAGCGCCGACACAAACTGCGACGTCGACAGCGGCCCGACCATGCCGCGCGAATCGCCGCGGAAGAACTCGATCGCGAAGCGCGCGACCGCGTAGAGCAGCACGTAGACCCAGAACGTCCGGCCCTGGAACACACGGCCCCGCCGCTCGGTGCCCACGAGGAGCAGAAAGATCAGCAGCTCGGCGCCCGCCTCGTAGAGCTGCGTCGGGTGCAGGGCGACATCGAGCGGCACGCCGACGTTGTCGGCCGCGTACGTGCTCGTGAACCGGATGCCCCACGCCAGATCCGTGGGCCGGCCGAAGCAGCACCCGGCCATCAGGCAGCCGAGTCGTCCGACGGCGTGGGCCAGCGCGATGCCCGGCGCCGCGAGATCGCCGACGCGCCACGTGGGCAGCCCGTGCCGGCGCACGTACCAGATCGCGACGGGCACCGCCAGCAGTAGGCCGCCGTAGAAAACCCCGCCCGACCGCAGGAGCGTCAGCAGCTCGCGCGGATCGTCGGCAAACTTCTCGTAATCGACGATGATGAGCATCGCCTTGGCGCCGACGAGCGCCGAGACGATGATGGCGAGGCCGAGGTCCATGATGCGCGCCGGCTCGAGGCCGAACCGCCGCGCGCGCCACACGGCGAGCTGAAGACCGATGAGGTACGCGGCCGCCAGCAGCAGGCCGTAGGTGTGGACCGGGAACCCCCGGATTTCAAACAGTACGGGATGCATGCCGCCCCGCTCCGAGGAGATCGAGGATGACCAGAGCTGCGCCGATCGTAATCGCGGCGTCAGCCACGTTGAACGCCCAGAAGTGCCACCCGCGCCAGTACACGTCGACGAAATCGGTGACGGCGCCGGCGAGCGCCCGATCGATGAGGTTGCCCACGGCGCCAGCCAGCACCATCGTCAAGCCGACCCGCGCCAGCACCTCGTGAGCGCTCAGGCGTGTCGCGTAGTAGGCAATCGCGACGAACGCGCCAACGGCCACGGCCAGCATCAGCGCCGGTTTGAATGGGAAATCCGTCGCGTTCAGGATGCCGAATGCCGCGCCCGCGTTGCGCACGTGCGTGATATCGACGAGTCCGGGAAGGACATTCAGGCTCTCGTGCAGCTCCAGCTTCCATCGCACGAGGGCCTTCGTCACCTGGTCCACGGCGACGATGGCCGCGCCGATCCAGAGCGAAGCGGCGTAGTGCCCCACCCGGTTCATGAGGCGGTTGGCGAAGGCGGCCGAGCGGCCGCGACGGCGTCGAGGCAGCGATCGCAGAGCCCTTCGGTCTCCTCGTCCGCGGAGACGCGCGGCACGGCGCGCCAGCACCGCTGGCATTTGTGGCCGTCGGCGCGTGCGACGAGCACCTGCGCGCCGCTGGTGTCGGACTCGACGACGCAGGCGCCTTCCGGCGCGCCGGCGCCCGCCCCGGGCCCGCGCTCGTCCTTGCGGACCGTCACAGTCGACACGATGAAGAGCGTGGGCAGCAGCGACACGCTCTCGTCGAGCAGCGTCGCGAGATCGCCGCGGGCGCCGAGCTCGACTTTCGCCTCGAGCGAGCTGCCTACCACCTTCTGCCGCCGGAGCTTTTCGGTTTCGGCGTTGACGACTTCACGAACCTTCAGCAGGCGCGCCCACCGATCGAGCAGCGCCGGCTGACAGAGTTCCGCGATGTGGCGGGGGAACTCGGCGAGATGCACCGACTCCTCACGCGCCCCGGGCAGATGGCGCCACACCTCGTCCGCCGTCACGGGCAGAATCGGGGCGACGAGGCGCGCGAGGCCGTCGGCGATGCGGAAGATCGCCGTCTGTGCGGAGCGCCGCTCGAGCGAGTTCGCGGCGAAGGTATAGAGCACGTCCTTCGACACGTCGATGTAGAGGGCGCTCACGTCGACCGTGACAAACGTGTTCAGCGCGAAGAAGATCGTCTGGTACTCATACCGCTCGTACGCGGCCAGCATCCGCTCGGCCACGTCGCCGTACCGCGCCAGCGCATACCGATCGACCTCCAGCATCCGCGCCAGCGGCACGGAGTCGGTTGCTGGATCGAAGTCGCACAGGTTGGCGATCAGGATCCGGAACGTGTTGCGGATCTTCCGGTAGGCTTCGACCGCGCGCGCCAGCACTTCCTTGCCGAGGCGCATGTCCTCGCGGTAGTCCACCATCGCGACCCAGAGTCGCAGGATCTCGGCGCCGCTCTGCTTGATGGTGTCCTGGGGCGTGATGACGTTGCCGAGCGACTTCGACATCTTCCGGCCCTGCTCGTCGAGCACGAACCCGTGCGTGATGACCTGGTGGTAGGGGGGCCGTCCCAGCGCGCCGAGGCCCACGAGCAGCGAGCTCTGAAACCAGCCTCGATACTGATCCTGCCCTTCGAGGTACACGTCGGCCGGCCACGCCAGATCTTCGCGCGGCGCGAGCACCGCCAGGTGGCTGGATCCGGAGTCGAACCACACATCCAGGATGTCGCGCTCGCGCTCGAACTGCTGGCCCCCGCACGAGGGACACGTGAATCCAGACGGCAGGAACTCCTCGATCGGCCGCTCGTACCACGCGTCGGCGCCGTGCGCGAGAAAGACATCGGCTGCGCGTCCGGTCAACGCAAGCGTCAACACCGCCTCGCGGCAGCCGGTGCAGATCATTCCCGGGATTGGCACGCCCCACGCGCGCTGGCGTGAGATGCACCAGTCGGGCCGGCCCGTGAACATGTTCCGCATGCGCTCGGCGCCCCAGGCGGGGAACCACTGGACCTTGTCAGTCGCGTCGATCGCCAGATCTCGCAGCGTGCCGGCCTCCCCCTGGCCGTCCATCGTGATGAACCACTGCCACGTGGCGAGGAAGATCACGGGGTTGTGGCAACGCCAGCAGTGCGGGTAGGTGTGCTCGAACGTCTCGCGGTACCACAGCCGTCCGCGCGCGGCCAGCGCGTCTTCGATCTTCGGGTTGGCGTCGAAGACGCGCTGGCCGGCAAACAGGCGCACGTCCTCGGTGAAGTGCCCGCCGGGGTCGATTGGGGCGTAGATGTCGAGGCCGTACCGCACGCCGGTGTTGAAGTCGTCCGCGCCGTGGCCGGGCGCGGTGTGCACCGCGCCGGTGCCCTGATCGAGCGTCACGTACTCGCCGAGCACGCTCACCGAGTCGCGGTCGTACAGGGGATGGCGGAACCTGAGTCCCTCGAGCGCGCGTCCCGTGATGCGAGCGACCGGCGCGCCAAACGGCACGCCAATCCGTTCGGCCACCTGCGCCGCGAGCCGTTCGGCCACGATGACGGTCGTGCCGCGCGCGTCGTAGGCTGCGTAGTCGTAGTCCGGATGGAACGCGATCGCCAGGTTCGACGGAATCGTCCACGGCGTGGTGGTCCAGATGAGCACCGACACGGCGCGTCCGGTCAATCCCGGCGCCGCCGCCGCGAGCGCCGGCGCGCTGACAGGCGCCAGCGGGAACTCCACGTAGATCGACGGCGAGGCGTGCGGCTCGTACTCGACTTCGGCCTCGGCGAGCGCCGTGCGGCAGTGGATGCACCAGTGCACGGGCTTCTTGCCTTTGTAGACCAGGCCCTGCTCGACGAAGCGTCCGAGCGCCCGCACGATCGCGGCCTGGTACTCGTGGCTCATCGTCAGATACGGCTCGGCCCAACTGCCGAAGACGGCGAGGCGTCTGAAGTCGTTGCGCTGGATGTCAACGTACTTCGCGGCGTAGCGCCGACAGGCGCGCCGGAAGTCGGCGATGCTCATCTGACGCTTCTTCGGTCCGAGCTCGCGATCGACTTTCAGCTCGATCGGCAGGCCGTGGCAATCCCAGCCCGGCACGTACGGCGCGTCGAAGCCGGCGAGAGTCCGCGACTTGACGACGAAGTCCTTCAGGATCTTGTTGAGCGCGGTTCCGTTGTGGATCTCGCCGTTCGCGTACGGCGGCCCGTCGTGCAGGATGAACTTGGGGGCGCCGGCGCGCCGCTCGCGGATGCGCGCGTACAGATCCATCTGCTCCCACCGGGCGAGGGCCTGCGGCTCGGCGACCTGCAGGTTCGCCTTCATGGGGAACTCGGTGCGCGGGAGGTTCAGCGTCGCTTTCCAGTCACGCATGGTGTTCGCGTCGAACCTCTCATTCTAGTGCAAGTCGCCCGCCGCGCTCGAACCCGGCTTGTATAATGGACGCCGGATGTTGGACACACCAGACCGACGCGCGATGCTGCGCCGGACCGTGCTCGCGAACGGTCTGACGGTCCTCGTGCGTGAGGTGCACACCGCGCCGCTCGTGTCGACGTGGTGCTGGTACCGCGTCGGGTCGAAGGATGAAGGCCCCGGACGCACGGGCGCGTCGCACTTCGTCGAGCATATGAACTTCAAGGGGACGACCCACATTCCGCGCGACGAGACCAAGGGGCTCGTCGAGCGGTTCGGCGGCACGTGGAACGGGTATACGTGGGTCGATCAGACGGCCTACTTCGAGACGGCGGCGCGCGACGCGCTCGACCGGCTGCTCTTCATCGAGGCCGAGCGCATGGCCAACTGCGTCTACGATCCCGCGGACTGCGAGGCCGAGCGCACCGTGATCCTGTCGGAGCTGGCCGGCAGCGAAAACGATCCGGATCAACTGCTCGAGATCGAACTCACCGCGGCGGCATTCAAGGCGCATCCGTACCGGCATCCGACCATCGGCTGGCTGCCGGATCTGCAGGCGATGACGCGCGACGATCTCTACGCGCACTATCGCCGCTTCTACGGGCCGGGCAACGCGACGCTCGTCGTGGTCGGCGACGTCGATCCGGACGAGGTCGTCCGCGCCGCGGAGCGGCGATTCGGGGCGATCGCGCCGTCGCCCGCGCCATCGCGCGCGTGGTCGATGGAGCCGGCTCAGCTCGGCGAGCGGCGCGTCACCATCGAGCGCGAGGGCTCGACGGCGTATCTGAAGATCGCGTGGCACGCCCCGGCGCTCGGCGACCCGGCGTTCTTCGCGATGCTCGCGCTCGACGCCATTCTCACCGGCGCCAAGGGCCTCAACCTGTGGGCGAGCTTTCGCAGCGCGCCCCCGCAGCGGCGGGCGCGACTCTATCGCGCGCTGGTCGAGCGCGGCCTGGCCTCAGCCGTGAACGGCGCGCTTCTGCCGACCGAGCATCCTTTCCTCTACACGGTGTCGATCACGGCCACCGCCGGCGTCTCGCCGCCCGCGGTCGAAGAGGCGGCGCTCGCCGAGATCGATCGCGTGGTGTCGGGAGGTGTCACGGACGAGGAAGTCGAGCGCGCCCGGCGTCAGCTTCGCGCGCGGTTCGTCTTCGAGACCGACAGCGTCACGAACCTGGCGCACCAGATCGGCTTCTTCGAAACCACCGCGACGGTCGATCACTTCGCGTCCCTCGCCTCGCGCGTCGAGGACGTGACCGCCGCGGATGTCGCCGCCGTGGCGCGGGAACGACTCGTGCCGTCGCGCCGGACGATCGGATGGTTCAAGCCCTCGCTGCCCGCCGGGGCTGCGCCGGATGCGGACGCCGCACGCCCATGAGCCACGCGACCGCACGCGGCCTGTCGCCTGTCCGTCACGTGCTCGCCAACGGCGCCGTGATCCTGGTGAAGAGGTCGACGGTGACGCCGGCCGTGACGATCAACGCGTCGTGTCACGCGGGCATCGTGCACGAACCGCCGGCGGCGCCCGGTCTGGCGCACTTCCTCGCGCAGACCATCGATCGGGGTACGGAGCGGAGAACGCCCGGCGATCTGGCTGACGCGCTCGACGGTCGCGGCGTCGCGCTGGCCACAAGCGTGAACCGCCACGCGCTCGCGCTGAGCTGCTCGTGCCTCGCGGAGGACTTCGACGCGACGCTGGACATCGTCGTCGACGTCCTGCGGCGTCCGTCGTTTCTGGAAGACGAGGTGGCGCGAAAAAGAGCAGAGATCGCGACGACGCTCGGCCAGGACGCGGACAATCCTGCCGTGCAGGCCGTGGAGGGGCTCTTCGAGCTGCTCTACGGCGCGAGTCATCCGTACGGCCGCCGATCGAAGGGTACTGTCGAGCAGCTCGAGCGCATCAGCCGCGAGACACTCGCCGGGTTTCATCGTGAACGGATCGTGCCGTCAGCGCTCTCGCTCGTCATGGTCGGCGACGTGGACCCGGTGCGCGCGATCGACGCGGCGGCGCGGCTGCTCGAGGACTGGCAGGGCGCGACGCCGCGGGCACTGGCGCTTCCGCCGGTGGAACACGCGCGGGCGCGACGCCGGGTGGTCCGGCCGATGATGAACAAGTCGCAGGCCGATCTCGCGTACGGGTTCACCACCGTGACGCGGTCCGATCCCGCGTACGACGCTTTCTGGGTGATGAACACGATCCTGGGTCAGTTCGGGCTCGGGGGACGGCTCGGCGACAACATCCGCGAGCGCCAGGGCATGGCCTACTACGTGTTCAGCAGCTTCGATGCGGCGCTGGTCGGTGCCCCGCTCTTCGTGCGAGCCGGCGTCGATGGGAGCCGTGTCGACCGGGCGATCGCGGCGATCGACGAGGAGATCGCGGCGCTGACGCGCGACGGCGTCACCGACGCCGAGCTTGACGACACGAAGCGGTACCTGAAAGGGTCGATGCCGCGTCACCTCGAGACGAACGCCGGCATCGCGACGTTTCTGCAATCCGCGGAGTTCTTCGGGCTTGGGCTCGACCACGATGAGCGGCTGCCGTCGCTCATCGACGCGGTCACGCGCGAAGAGGTCCACGAGGCCGCGCGCCGTCTGGCGCCGGACCGGGCGGCCATCGTGATCGCGGGTCCGTACCGGGACGGCTCGGCCCAGGCGGGGTGCCGGCGCCTTCGCAAGGCTCCGGCGACCCTGGACGAAGCTCGAAGAGCGGAGTCCGG
>CAYHSN010000019.1:0-12614 GCA_964359235.1 uncultured Vicinamibacterales bacterium
GCGGGGACCCCTGCACCCCGCCTGGCGCGCGCGCTCGCGGGGGCCCCTCATGCCCCGCTCCGCGTCGCGCGCTCAATCGCTGATGCGCTTCCGCTGCAGGATCGACGTCGGAAGCGAGAAGCGATAGAACGTGCCGGCCGGATCCGGAATCTGGTCGATGAGCGCCTCGATCTCCGCGTCGCCCTTCGGGGCCAGCAGCGAGGCGAACGCCGACAGGAACTTCGCACCCTGGTCGTACACCCCGTCGGGCGGCCCGAAGCAGCCGCGGCAGGGCATGTTGCCGTGGATGCACCGCTCGCCGCAGCCCGACCGAGTCGCCGGTCCCATGCAGACGTAGCCCTGCGCCAGGAAGCACTTCTCCGGATCGGGAATCGACGTCGTGATGCGCTTGATCTCCGTGATCTCCAGTTTGTCGGGCTTGGTGTCCTTGCGCGGGCAGACGTCGCACGCCGCCTTGCTCGGGCTGAGCACCGCGCCTCGCTCCGGCAACTGGCCCGTGAGGATCGCCGTCACGGCCCCCATGATGAGGTCCTTCGGCGGCGCGCACCCGGGCAGGTAGTAATCGACGGGAATCACCTGATCGAGCGCCCGCACCGTGTCGAAGAATTCCGGCAGCGTCAGGGTCTCACCGTTCGCGCGGGAGGTCTCTTGCGGAAGCACTCGGTCGGGGTTGTCGACCGACGGCGCGTCGAAGTACGACGTGGCGAAGATCTCGGCGCGGTTGGTGAAGTTGGCCAGACCGGGGATGCCGCCCAGGTGCGCGCAGGAGCCGAACGCCACGACGAGCTGGCTCTTGCGCCGCAAGAGGTGCACCCACTCCTCCTGCTCCGACAGCCGCACGGCGCCGTTGATGAACGTCACCGCGATCGATCCGTCGGGCATGGCCTCGACGTCCTTCTTCTTGAAGTCGAGCGCCACGGGCCAGAAGACGATGTCGACCGCCTCGACGACCTTGAGGATATCTTCGGCCAGATCCACGACGGCCTCCTCGCAGCCGCCGCACGAGGCGCACCAGTAGAACGCGACTTTGGGCTTGTCAGACATGGCTGGCTCCCCGCCGGGCGAATGGCCCCAGGCGCCTGAGCTGGTTGGTCATGTCGTTGATGACGTGCTGCACGCGATCGCCTTCGCTCGCCGAGATCCACTCCAGGCGCACGCGCTCCTCCTCGACGCCGAGCTGCCCGAGCACCCGCTTGAGCAGCTTGAAGCGCCGGAGCGTCCTGTAGTTGCCCTCCTGATAGTGACAATCGCCGGGGTGGCAGCCGCCGATCAGCACGCCGTCGGCGCCCTCGTCGAGCGCCTTCAGGACGAACTGGGGATCGACGCGCCCCGAGCACATCACCCGGATGACCATGGCGTTGGGCTCGTAGGCCATCCGGGCCGTCCCCGCCAGGTCCGAGGCGGTGTACGTGCACCAGTTGCAGAAGAACGCGACGATGCGCGGCTCATGCGTGGCCATAACGTTGTGTCCTTTGGCGACCGGCTTCATTCAGCTTCTCTCAGTGCTCGCGGGGCCCCCAGCCTCCGCTATTGCTACGGCCAGGCTCGCCGAAGCGCAGCGAAGGCGGCACCCCCGCTCGCCAGCGCGCGCCGCGCCTTCGCGCGACGCGCGGGCCGCGGCGCCAGCTAGGCGACCAACACGCCTTCGATCTCGGCGAAGATCTGTGCGTCGGTGAAGTGATGCTGCTCGGCGGCGTGCGACGGACAGGCCGCCACGCAGGTGCCGCACCCCTTGCAGAGCGCGGCGTTGAGCTCCGAGACGTGGCGCTCCTTGTTGAACGCAATCGCGGTGAACGGGCAGAGCGATATGCACACCTGGCACCCCGAGCACTTCGTGTCGTCGATGTGCGCGGTGTAGGCCTCGAGCTCGACGACGCCACGGTCGATGAGCGCCATCACCTCGGCCGCCGCCGCGCCGCCCTGCGCGACCGTGTCGGGGATGTCCTTGGGACTCTGCGCGCAGCCGGCGATGAACACACCGTCCGTGAACGTCGAGACCGGCGCCAGCTTCGGATGCCGTTCGAGGAACCACCCGTCGCTCGAGCAGGAGAGGTTGAACAGGCGCCGCACGGCGTCGGCGTCCGCACGAGCCTCCAGCCCTGTGGCGAGCACCACGATGTCCACCGGGATGCGTCGCACCATGCCGGCCAGGGTGTCCTCCGCCTTGATCACCAGCCTGCCGTCCTCCTCGGGGTTGGCGGCGAAGCGCGTCACTTCGGCGGCTCGCCCGCGGATGAGCTCCGCGCCTTCTTCGAGCACGCGGAGATAGAACTCCTCGTAGCCTTTTCCAAAGCTGCGCAGGTCGATGTAGAAGCTGTGGATCTTGGCACCCGAGCGCTCGTGGATCAGGTGCGCGAGCTTCAAGGAGTACATGCAGCAGACGCGCGAGCAGTACTCGTGCGTGTTCTTGTCCCGGGACCCGACACAGTGAATGATGCCGACCGACTTGGGCACGGTTCCGTCCCTGCATTGGACCTGGCCCGCCGTCGGCCCCGAGGCGTTGAGCATGCGCTCCATCTGCAACGCCGTGTACACGTTGTCGTACACGCCGTAGCCGTACTGCGTGAGCACCGTCGGGTCGAACGTCTGGAATCCGGTGGCGACCACGATGGTGCCGACCGAGATTTCCTGGGAGGTCGCGGCCATGGTGTAGTCGATCGCCTTGGCCTCGCAGACGCTCTCGCACACGTTGCAGCCGCCGGTCTTGAAGTGGATGCAGCTCTCGTAGTCGATGACGGGCTTGTTCGGGACCGCCTGCATGAAGGGGATGTAGATGGGCGTCCGCGGACCGAGCGGCAGCTCCTCGCGCACCAGCGCCGGTTCGTCTTGAATCTCGATCGCGCCCGTGGGGCACACATACGCGCAGGCCCCGCACGCGAGGCACTTCTCGGACGGTTCGTCGTACGCCGTCGACACCACCCGCGTGGTGCCGCGGTTGAAGAACCCGAGCACGTTGGCGCCGACGACGTCCGAGCAGACGCGCACGCACAGGCCGCAGAGGATGCAGTTGTCCTCGCCCCGCCCGAACCGCGGCTCGGTGATGCCGTACTCGGCGGCGAGCGCCTCCAGAATCGGCACGTGCCCGCACTGCGCCAGGAACCACTCCAGGATCATCTTGCGGTCGCGCCGGACGCGCGGCGAGTCGGTGTAGACCTCGATGCCGCTGGTGGCGGGATAGTTGCAGGCCGTCACCATCCGGACGCGGTTGCGCATGTGCACCTCGACCGTGCACAGCCGGCAGACGCCGTACGGCTCGACCAGCGGGTGCGCGCAGAGCGTCGGGATCTTGATCCCCAGCTTCTCGGCAATCTTGAGCAACGGGGTCCGATCCTCGGCCTCGACCTCGATGCCGTTCATCTTGAGCTTGATGGTCGTCATCACGCACTCCCCGCAGTCGTGAACTCCGCCTCACGATGGCGTGGCTGGATCAAGATCGCGTCACGGGTGCAGACCTCGATGCACGCGCCGCACTTGATGCACTTGCCCTGGTCGAGCGTGTGCAGCTCTTTCACCTCGCCCGTGAGCGCGTCCACCGAGCACGGCGCGACGCAGGCGTGGCAGCCGTCGCACTTGATGGGATCGATGGCGTACTCGATGAGCTCCTTGCAAACGCCGGCCGGGCAGACCTTGTGGAAGATGTGGGCGTCGTACTCGTCACGGAAGTAGCGGATGGTCGACAGGACCGGGTTGGGCGCCGACGTGCCCAGCGCGCACAGGCAGCAGTCCTGCATCACCTCGCCGATCTCGTGGAGCACGTCGGTGTCGTCCGGGCGCCCCTGGCCCTGCGTGATGCGCGTCAGGACGTCCATCGAGCTGCGCAACCCCTCACGGCACGGCACGCACTTGCCGCACGACTCCTCGGTGAGGAAGTCGATGAAGAAGCGCGCCGCCTCCACCATGCACGTCTGCTCGTCGGCCACGACCATCCCGCCAGAGCCCATCATCGTTCCGGCCTCGGTGAGGCTGTCGAAGTCGACCGGCAGAACCAGGCAGGTCTCGGGCAGGAAGCCCCCCGACGGCCCGCCGGTCTGCACCGCCTTGAACTTCCGGTTCTTGGGGATGCCGCCGCCGATCTCGAAGACGATCTCGCGCAGCGAGATGCCCATCGGCACCTCGATGAGGCCCGTGTTGTTCACCGTGCCCGAGAGCGAGAAGACCTTCGTGCCGGAGCTGCCGTTCCACGGGTTTTCGCTCACGTCACCGGTGCCCATCGACGTGAACCAGTCCGCGCCGCGCCGGATGATGAGCGGCACGTTCGCCCAGGTCTCGACGTTGTTCAGGTTGCTCGGCCGGTCCTTGTAGCCGAACTCCACCGTGTGGATGTACTTGGCGCGCGGCTCACCGACCTTGCCCTCGAGCGACGCCATCAGCGCCGTCGACTCGCCGCAGACGAACGCGCCGGCCCCCTGCACGATCGCGATGTCGAACTCCATCCCGGTGCCGAGGATGTCCTGGCCGAGCAGCCCGTACTCGCGGGCCTGCTCGATCGCCTTCTGCAGGCGCGCCCGCGCCAGCGGGTACTCCTGGCGCACGTAGACGAAACCCTCGCGCGCGCCGATGGCGCGCGCGCCAATCGTCATGCCCTCGATGATGGCGTGCGGGTCGCACTCGATGATGCTGCGGTCCATGAACGCGCCCGGATCGCCTTCGTCCGCGTTGCAAATGACGACCGGCTCGACCTTGCGATGCTGCGCCGCGCGCCGGCACGTCTCCCATTTGATGCCCGCCGGGAATCCGCCGCCGCCGCGTCCACGCAAGCCCGACCGCTTGATCTCGATGACGATCTGCTCGGGCGTCATCTGGGTGAGCGCCTTCGCCAGCGCCTCGTAGCCGTCGGCCGCGATGTAGTCGTCGATCTGCTCCGGATCGATCAGCCCGCGGTTCCTGAGCACGACCAGCTTCTGCTTGGTGAAGAACGGGATGTCGTTCAGCGCGGGCACGGGCGCCTGCTCGGCCGGTGGTGTGTAGAGCAGCTTCTTGAACGCACGGCCCTTCAGCAGGTGCTCGGTCACGAGCATCGGCACGTCGCCTTGCTTGACGGCGTGGTACAGAATGCCGTCGGGCTGCACGATCAGGATGGGGCCCTCGGCGCAGAAGCCCTGGCAGCCGGTGCGGACGACCTGGACCTCGCTCGCGAGGCCCTGCCTGGCCAGTTCGCCTTCGAGCGCTTTGCCCACTTCGTACGAGCGGTTGGAGACGCAGCCGGTCCCGGCGCAGATCAAACAATGAGTGCGGTACGCCATGTCTCAGGCCCTCCTGGCCGCCTCGTCAGCCCGTCGTCTCCGACCCGCGCCCCAGGGCGTACTCGGCGACCACGGCGCCGCCGAGCACGTGCTGCGCGACCACGGTTGCCATCTTCTCGGGCGTCACGTCCACGTATTTCACCGGCGCCTGGCCGGTGATCTCCACCGTGACCATCGGCTCGTGGCTGCAAAGCCCCGCGCAGCTCGACGTCGTCACGAGGACGTCCGCGATGTGGCGCGCCTCGATCTCCTCAAGCAAGGCCGCCATGACCTCGCGGGCGCCGGCCGCGATGCCACACGTGCCCATGTGCACCGTCACCTTGGCGCGGCCCACACCCGCGCGCGCGGTCATGGTCTGCCTTGCGTCGTCCCTGATCCGCTTGAGATCCTCAATCGTGACTCTCGGCATCTCACTTCTCCTCGGCCGACGGTTTCTTGTAGCGGTTGACGAGCCGCCGGATGCGCGCCTGGTTGATCTTGCCGTGCACGTCCTGACCCACGGTCACGACCGGAGCCAAGCCGCAGCAGCCCGGACAGTTGATGGTGTGCAGACTGAAGAGCCCGTCGGGCGAGGTGTCGCCCCGCTTGACGCCGAGCTCGCGCTCGAATGCCTCCACGAGCCTGGTCGCCCCGAGCACGTGACAGGCCGTGCCCGTGCAGACCGAGACTTGGAAGCGTCCCACCGGCTTGAGGCTGAAGCCGCGATAGAAGGTGGCGATGCCGAGCACGACCGTGACGGGCACGCCAACCTGCGCCGCCACCAGTTCGATGAGCGCTCTGGGCAGGTACCGAAACTCCTCCTGGCATTCCAGGAGCATCGCGATCAGATGGTCCTGCCGCCGGCCGTGCCGGTCGATGATCGCGTCCACTTTGGTTGCGTCAATCATCCTGCCCTCCTCACATGGACGGCGGATCGCGCCGCCATCACTCTCGCTTTGCCGTCATCGGTCGCGCCGCCAGCGAGGCTTCTCCGCGGCGGATCGTCTGGCGCAGCAGCGTCAGTCCTTCGGGCGACTGCACCGACCGACCGTGAAGCTCGAGGGCGATCTCCCGCGAACTCACCGAGAATTCCCGATCGTCCAGCAGATGACGGAACCGGACGTCGACGTCCGGGCGGCCGGCCATGAGCGCCATGAGCGTCCCTTCAAGGTCGCCGACGGGCGCCCGATCGACGTGCGCGTGCTGGAACCGGACGCGTACGCGCGTACCCTCGCCCGGGGCCGACTCGATCGTCAGGCCCCCGCCGGCCGCGCGCGCCGCCTCGCCCAGCAGCGACAGCCCCATGCCGACCTTGCGCGTCGTCCTGGTCGTGTAGAAGGGATCGGAGGCCTTCGCCACGACGTCGGATGGCATGCCCCGTCCGTTGTCTCGCACCTCGATCGTGAGCAGGTCGCGATCGAGATCCTCGACCAGCTCGATCTCGACCCGCGTCGCGCCCGCGTCGAGCGCGTTCTGCGCGATGTCGAGCACGTGGAGCGCCAGATCGTCCATGGGTCTGCCTCCGCCCAGCACCGCCCGTCCGTTGCGTCCCTCGAGCGCCTGTCTGACCTCACCGTGATCGATCCGCTCGAGCAGCATCAAGGTCACCGCGGCGCCAACGTCCTTCGGCTCGTGCGCGTCGGACGCTGTCACGATCGGAAACCCCAGCGCGCCGAACCGCGCGCGCGCCTCCGGCATCGTCGTCCGCCGCGACACTTCGATCGCGTCGAGCGCCAGGCCCGGCGGCACGAAGCCGAGCTGTCCGAGCAGGCCGAACCGCTCGCGGTCCACGTGCGCCGCGATCGCCAAGCCGTCCACCTCGTGGATCGCGCGCACGACCTCGTCGACGCTCCACTGCGTGGCGCCGATGAGCAGACGATCGTCGAGGGCGACGACCTCGCCGTGCTCGTCGGCGACGACCTGCTCGCCGAACGCGGCCGCGTCGTTCTTGCCCGGCAGCACGTCGTAGACACGCTGCTGCAGCTGCTCGGCCGCCTCGACGTCCGGCAGGAACGCGAGAACGTGCACTTCTTCCTCGCTCGCGATCTCCATCCCCGGCACCACCGTCAGGCCCGCTCGAGCGCCGGCGCGCATGGTCGCGGCCAGGTTGCGCGCGCTGTTGTGATCGCAGACGCCCACGGCGTCGAGGCGGGCCTCGCGCGCGGCGGCGACGAGCCCGCTCGGGTGCATGTCCAGGTCCCCGCACGGGGACAGACACGTGTGCACGTGGGTGTCAAGCATGAACACCTTCAGAGCTGCGCCTCCCGCGCACGCCCAGGCCATAGAGCGTGCCTGCCACCTCGAACGCCTCGAGTCGTGTCGTGACGATTGGAACGTGTTCTTCGTTCGCGCGCGCGATCGTGTCCGGCTCCGGCTCGCGGCCGTTGACGAGCACGATGCCCGCCAGTCCCTTCAGGACCGCGACGGCCACGATGTTCGGGTGCTTCTGCAGGGTGATCCAGAGATCGCCCTCGTGCCCGTTCGCGATGACGTCCGACAGCAGGTCCGACGCATAGCCGCCGCCGATCAGGCGCCCCGCGTCGGTCTCGCCGGATGCCACCGCGCCGCCGAGCGCCGCCGCCGCTTCTCGTACCGTCATGACGGTTCCCTCCCGACGGCCGACGGCGCCTGCCGCCGCACGAGCGCCGCGAGATCCTTGACCAGCGCCTCGATCCGCTTCTCGCGCACGAACACGCACGCGTCGTCGGTCACCTCGCCCCGCACCACGTCGTCGGCGAACGCGTCGCAGGTCGGCGCGCCGCACGCCCCGCAGTCGATGCGCGGCAGCAGCGACAGCACGCGATCGCGGTCGGTCATCCGCGTGATTGCGATCGCGATGTCGTCGTGCAGCGGCCGCATCGGCCGTGGCGTGATCCGGTGCGGCATCCGGAACGCGCCCGCCTCGGACTCCCGCCACACGCGGTCGCGATCGAGATCGCGATCGGGCCCGAGCGTCCGCACCAGCCGGATGGCCCGCGCGCGGGCGACGTACGGGTCCACGACCGTCAGGACGCCGCTCACGCAGCCTTCCGGGCACGCGTGACATTCCACGAACGCGTAGCGTCCGAGCTTGCCCTTCTCGATGTCGTCGAGGATGCGAACCACGTTCGGCAACCCGGCGACCGCCAGTGTGTCCTCGGCGGGCCGCGACGCCGCGACCCCCGTCGCCAGCGCCCGGCTCAGCCCCGTCGCCGTCTCGGTCTCCAGCGGCGCCTGGCCCTCCTCCTCGACCTCGGCGATGGCTCCCATCAGGTGCAGGAACAGATCGCCAATCGACACGGCCGAATCGAAGTACGAACGGTCCATGCCGGGATGGTCCACGAGCGACACCATCTTCGCGGGGCACGGCGTGACGTAGACGACGCCGACGCGGTCCGCCGGCAGACCCGTCTCCTCCATCGTGCGGCGCCTCACGTCGCGCGCCGTCAGCTCGCGCGGCGACAGCATCGGCAGCAACTGATCGAGCAGCGTCGGGTACTTCACCTGGATCAGCCTGACGACCGTCGGACAGAACGAGGAGATGACCGGGTGCTGGCCCCGGTAGCCAGCGAGATAGTGGTTGATGGCGATCGACGTCGCCGCGCACGCCGACGACATCCCCGCGGCATCGTCGAACCCGACGCGGCGGAGCGCTTCGAGCACGACGGCCGGCGCCACTTCGGTGTCGAACTGCGTGTAGAGGGCCGGAGAAGGGACCGCCACGGTGTAGTCGAACTTCGACAGCTCGGCGAGCGACCCCGTCAGCGTGCGCACCGCGCGGCGCGCGCAGACCTTGAAGCACTCGCCGCAGTCGATGCAACGATCCTCCAGCATGACCGCGGCGCCGCGGCGCACGCGGACGGCGTCGGTCGGACAGGCGCGCACGCAGGCCAGACACCCGTCGCACAGGCCCAGGTCGAAGCGCACCGAGTGGTAGTACGGCTCGGTCATGTCCTCACATCACGTCGACGCGGATGCTGAGCCGCGTCCCGTGGCCCACCATCGAGTTGATGGTGAACGCGTCGCTGTTCCTCCGAATGTTCGGAAGCCCCATGCCGGCCCCGAACCCCATCTCGCGCATCTCGGACGTCGCCGTCGACCAGCCTTCCTGCATCGCCAGATCGACGTCCGGGATGCCAGGCCCCTCGTCCGCAATCTCCAGCGCGACGGCCGCCGGCGTGACCGTCAGGACGACCACGGCGTGCCGCGCGTACATGACCACGTTCATCTCGGCCTCGTAGGAGGCGATAGCCACACGCCGCACGAGCGCGGCGTCGATGCCCATCCGCTTGAGCAGGTCCTTGATCTCCGTCGACACCCGGCCGGCGTTCGTGAAGTCCCGCCCGTGAATCTCGAAGACCCGCGAAAAGGTCGCGCTCATTCATCGGTCCGTCCCGATCCGAACAAGGCTCCATAGAGCCGCCCGGCGGCCTCGAACATCGTGAGCGACGTGGACAGCACCGGAAGATTCGCCTGCTGGGCCATCACCACCAGGTTGTCGTCCGGCCGCTTGCCGCGCACGAACACGATCCCGGCGAGATCGGCCACGGCCGCGGTGCGCACGGTTTGCGGCGTGTTGAGGCCGGTGAGCAGGAGCATGCCGGGTTGGCCGAACGCCAGGACGTCGCTCATGAGATCGGCGGCCCCGATCGCGCTCACCCGCATGGACAGATCGCTCGCCCAGCACACCTGCGCCTCGAGCAAATCGCGCACCTCGGCCAGCGTCAGGCTGGCTTCCGACACGCGCACTACCGCTCGCTCCACGACCGCTCCTTCACCCACGGGCCGTCACCGTCTTGCCAATGACCAGCGGTCCCTTCCGGATGACCCGGGTGGTCGGGATCCGCTTGGCCGGGCACGTCTCCCAGCACAATCCGCACCCGTTGCACTTGTCCGGATCCACGTACGCCGCCTTGCGGCGCACCTTCACCTTGAAGTCTCCGACATACCCGCCGACCGCCTCCACCTCGCTGTAGGTCAGGAGCGTGATGTTGGGGTGCTTGCCGACCTGCGTCATCTTCGGCGTCAGGATGCAGGCCGAGCAGTCGAGTGTCGGGAACGTCTTGTCGAACTGGGTCATGTGACCGCCGATTGACGGCTCGCGCTCGACGAGATACACGTGCTTGCCGCCCTCGGCGAGCGTGAGGGCCGCCGAGATTCCCGCGATGCCGCCCCCGACAATGAGCACGTTCGGATCGACGGGCACGGTCCGGCGCTCCAGTGCGTCGTGCAGCGCGATGCGGCGCACGGCGGCTGTCAGCAGGGATCTGGCCTTCGCCGTGGCCTTGTCGGCGTCCGGCGTGACCCATGACACGTGCTCCCGGATGTTCGTCATCTGGAAGAAATACGGGTTCACGCCGGAGTCCTGGAGCACCTTGCGGAACGTTGGCTCGTGCATCAACGGCGAGCAGGCGGCCACCACCACGTGCGTGATCCCGTTGCGCTCGACGTCGTCCCGGATCAGGAGCTGGCCGGGATCCGAGCACATGAACTTGTAGGCCTTGGCGACGGCCACCTGCGGCAGCGTGGCGGCGTACTGCTCCAGGGCGCGGACGTCTATCTTGCCCGCGATGTTCAGCCCGCAATGGCAGATGTAGACGCCGATTCGGCAATGGTTGTCGTTAGGCATGGTTTTCCTTCGCGGTGGCCTCGGCCACCAGCTCGATCACGTCCCTGACGACCACCCGGCCCTCGAGGCCCGTCGTCTTCAGGGCGTCCTCGAACATGACCAGATCCTTCGGACACGCCACCGCGAGCGTGGTCACGCCGTCGAGCTTCCCGGCCTCGCGGACCCGGTTCTCCGCCGGGCGCTCGGTGACGCCGGCGACATCCTCCATCCAGATTCGACCCCCGCCCGCGCCACAGCAGTACGCATTCGCGCGGTTCCTGGGCATCTCCTTCAGGCGTGCGCCGAGAGCGGTCACGAGCCCTCTGGGCGCCGCGTAGATGCCGTTGTAGCGGCCGAGATAGCAGGGGTCGTGGTAGGTCAGGCTCGAATCCAGCTTGCGGTGAACGGTCAGCCGTCCCTGCCGCAGCAGGTGGCCGACCAGCTCCGTCGCGTGAACGACTCTCGCACCGTTCGCGTGGCCGTTACCGCCAGCGCCCGCGTACTCGTGCTTCAGCACGTGATAGGTGTGGGGATCGGTCGTCACGATCTTCTCGAAGCGGGCGCCCTCCAGCCGCTTGACGTTCTCCTCCCGCAGCATCTCGAAGAGCCCTTCTTCTCCGACACGTCGCACGTCGTTGCCGGCGTTCTGCTCCGCTTCATGGAGGATCCCGAAACTCAGTCCCGCGGTCTGGAACAGGCGCGCTGTGGCGCGCGTGGCCGCCTGAGCCCTCGGGTGGTAGGAGGCGTAGTCACCGACGTACCAGAGGTATTCGACCGGCTCTTTCCGCGCGTCCTTGATCGTGAAGCCGAGGCCCTGGGTCCATTTGGTCCGAGCCCGCGGTGATTGCCCAAACGAGTTCTTGTAGCGGGTGAGGTTCGTCAGCGCCTCCTGCAGTCGCGTCTCGACGGAACCCTGGGAGACGAGATGCCGGCGCATCTCGATGATCAGGGGGATGTGCTCGTTGAAGACGGGACACTGCTCCATGCACGCTGCACACGTCGTGCAGGCCCAGATCTCTTCAGGGCGCAGCAGACGCCGCTGAGCGTTCTGCACCTCGAGCGCCTCGCCGCCATCGGCCATCACCGGTCCGACCGCGCTGGGTCGTGCCCCCGTCGCAACAGGCGCGGGAACCTCACGCGCAGGCATCATCACGCGTCCTGGCCGCGCCACCGACGCCAAGAGCAGCTCCTTGACGTGATGCACGAGCTCCTTCGGCGAGAGCTGGAAGCCGGCGGTGAGCGCCGGACACACGCGGTCGCACCGCCCACACTCGGCACACGCCAGGCCGCTGAAGAGCTGCCGCCACGTAAACTCCTCGAGCCGCGCGGCGCCCGAAGACGATGCGGGCATGGCGCCCGGTTGGAGCGAGGCGAACCACACGCCAAACGGCGAGGCCAGCAGGTGCAGGTGCTTCGAGTACGGCAGGTACGCGAGGAAGCCGAGCACCGTCACCATGTGCAGCCACCACATGGCGACGTACAGCGACCGGGCGCGCTCGGCGCTCACCCCGAGCTGGGCGAACCCCTGCCCGATCGCGGCACCCACAGGCATCCACGTCGTGGCCTCCTCACTGGCGACGGCCTTGAACCCCTGTCCGAGCAGGAAGGTCAGGAGTACGAGTGCGATGAGCCCCAGGATGACGCCCGCATCGCGCGATTGCTCCAGCCGCGGCGGCGTGAACCCGTAGCGGCGCACCGCCGCCACGACTAGGCCCGCCAGCGCGAGCGCGCCGAGAATCTCCAGCGCGAGCGCCATCCAGCGCACGTCGTCGGCGTATGGAAGCGAAAGGAAGGGGAGCAGTCCG
>CAYHSN010000019.1:12714-15119 GCA_964359235.1 uncultured Vicinamibacterales bacterium
CGCCATCCAGCGCACGTCGTCGGCGTATGGAAGCGAAAGGAAGGGGAGCAGTCCGGCGAGCAGGTTCCAGAAGAACCCCGCGGCGTAGAACACAAACGCCCAGAAGATCAGGAAGTGGGCGGCGCCGATCACGGCCTCGTTCAACAGGCGGCGCTGCCCGAATACCTGCGCGATGACCAGACTGAGCCGCTGTGCGAAGTCGCCCCAGCGCGGATCGGGCCGGGCTCTGGCCAACACCTGTCCGTACCGAACGAGCCGCAACGCGAACAGGAAGAACGACACCAACGCGATGATCCAGAGGAGCAGGAAGCCTGGCACGCCCAGATAGCTCGCCGTGCTGGGATCAGGCATGGCTGGCCTCCACCTTCCTGGCGCGTACCGCTGCGGTCAGGAGAGGCAACACGTCGCGCACGTCTGCGACGATGCCGTAGTGCGCCACCTGGAAGATCGGGGCGCCGGCGTCGGTGTTGATGGCGATGATGAGCTGCGCGTGCTTCATCCCCTCGACGTGTTCCGGGGCGCCGCTGATCCCGGCGGCCAGGTACAGCCGGGGCTTGACCATCACACCCGACTTGCCCACCTGGCGTGTGAGGGGCAACCAGCCCTGGTCGATGACCGGTCGTGAGCCGCAGACCGCGCCGCCGAGCGCGGTCGCGAGCGCTTCGGCCAGCTCCAGACCGTCCTGGCTCTGGATGCCGCGGCCAACGGCAACGAGCGCGTCCTGCTTGGTGATGTCGATGTCGCCCGCTTCGGGCATGTGATAGGCGCGGAACCGCACGCGCGGCGCGTCCGGTAGTGCCACGGTTCGCTCAACCACGGCAGGGACCCGCGTGCTGCGTCCGGCGTCCGCCGGCCGTGCGCCAGGCCAGACGCCAAACACGGCCGGGCGTGCGGCGACGGCGACGGTCGTTTCGATCTTTCCGCCGTACAAGACACAGCGGGCTTGCAGCGCGCCGTCTGTCACGCGCACGTCCTTGCAGAAGTTGACGACCGGAGCCTCGAGCGCCGCCGCCAGAAGGGTTCCCACGCCCATGGTGACGTTGGTGAGGGGAATCAGGACGGCGTGCGGCTGCTCTTCCTTGATCAATGGGAGCAGAGTCTGGCTGTACGCCTCGGGTGTGGGCTCCGCCAGGCCGGGATGATCGAGGTACAGGACGGCGTCGGCCGCTCCCAGCGCAGACACCAATTCCTTCGCGTGATGCCCGAGGAGCACGGCCTCGAGCTTGACGCCGAGGTCGCGCGCCACCTCTTGTCCGAGCGCCAGCACCTCGAACGTGATCTCCGTGATCTGTCCTTGCCACTGCTCGGCCAGGACCCACACATTGCCTGCCATACCGCCCCCTCTCCTACAGCAGCCCGCGAGCCGCGAGGATCTCGCAGACCTTGCCGGCGACGACCTCGGGATCGCCTTCCAGCATCTCCGCGTGCTCGCTCGCCTCCGGCTTGGCCATCTGAATCACCGTCATCCGGGCCGGCTCGGCCAGCTCGGGCGCGGGCACCGAGTCAACCCGCTGAGACTTCATGGCGGCGCGAACCTTCGCGACCGGCACGTATCGTGGAGGTTTCTCCGCGGACTGGATGCCGAGCACCGCGGGCAGCGCCATCTCGAACTCGCCGCGCACGCCACCCGCGAACTCCTTGACCACCACGGCCGTCGCCGGCGAGGCACCCATCTGCACCCCGGTGACGATCGTCAGAAAGGGCCATCCCAGGTGATGAGCCACAAGCGGCGCCGTCAAGCCATCGAGATCCTCGGTAGCCTGAGCGCCGGTCACGACGAGGTCGGCGGGGAGCAAACCAGGTGTGTTCGAGAGCGCCGACGCGAAGAGGCGAGCAGCGGTTCTTGTGGACAACACCCTATCGCCGTCCGCGACCTTCACCGCCCGATCGGCCCCTTTGGCGAGGGCAGCGAAGAGGGTCTCGTCGATGCCGGGCACATCGAGCGAGAGCACGGTGACCTTGGCGCCCGTGCGTTCCTTCAGCAGGAGCGCCTCCTCCAGCGCGTGCTCGTCGCTCTCGTTCGGAATCACCCGCAGGAACTCCCGGTCGAGCGACTTGCCGTCGGAGGCGACCTCGAGCTCCTCGACCACGTCTGGTACCAGCTTCAAGAGAACGATGACGTGCATACGCGCATCCTCACGCGGCCATGGCTTCGGCCAGCAGTTCGGTCACGTCCCTGACGACGAGCTTGTTGTCGTAGCCCAGGACCTTGATGGCATCCTCGAAGCGGGACGTTTCGTAGGGGCAGGCGATGGCCAGCACGTCCGCTCCGGTGCTCACGGCTTCCTTCACGCGTCGCTCCGACAGGCGCTCGTAGCCCTTCGCCTTGTAATAGGTGTCGAGCCACATGCCGCCCCCGCCACCACCGCAGCACTGCGAGTTGACTCGGTTGTGGGGCATCTCGA
>CAYHSN010000020.1:0-15082 GCA_964359235.1 uncultured Vicinamibacterales bacterium
AGCGGGCCCGGCATCGGACCGTCGGATGAAGGCGGAGTGGCGCGGAGCGGAGCGGGGCGGAGGGGCCCCGCGAGCGACGCGCTTGGCGGGGTGCAGGCGCCTTCGCAAAGCTTCGGCGGCCCTGGACGAAGCTCAAAGAGCGGAGTCTGGGGGCCCCCGCCGGGGCGAGAGTAGAGGAGCGAGCATGCTGGCAATTCGAATGCGTCGGATGGGCTCGAAGAAGCGGCCGTATTTCCGGGTCGTGGTGACCGATTCTTCGGCGCCGCGCGACGGGCGCTTCGTGGAGGTGCTCGGGCACTACAACCCGCGCACCAAACCGGAGACGATGGACATCGACCGGGCGCGGCTGGCGTACTGGCTGGGTGTCGGCGCGCGGCCGTCCGACAGCGTGCGGCCGCACGTGGCGCGCATGACGGCGCCGCTCGACGAGGCCGCGGCGCTTGCGGCGGGCGAGTGACGCCGTGAGCCGCGCACGAGAGGTCGTCGAAGTGATCGCGAAGGCGCTCGCCGAACATCCTGCCGCCGTCAACGTCACCGAGACGGAGCATCGCGGCCAGCTCGTGGTCGAGTTGCTCATGGCGCCGGGGGATCTGGGCCGCGTGATCGGCCGCCAGGGCCGTACCGCCAGCGCGATCCGGTTGCTGGCGTCGCTCGCCGCCGAGCGCGACGGCCACCGCGCGAACGTCGAGTTCCGCGACTCGGCGTAGGAGCGGCATGACGGAGCGCGCCGCCGACGACATGGTCACGGTCGGGCGCGTCGCGCGCGCGCACGGCAATCGGGGCGCGGTCATCGTCAACCCGGAGACGGACTTCGCGGAAGCGCGCTTCAGGATCGGGCGCGATGTCTTCGCGCGGCGCGCCGGCCAGCTCAGGTGCCTGACGATCGAAGCCGTGCGGTTCCAGTACGGCCGGCCGATCGTGAGCTTCCGCGATGTGACGACGATGACGGAGGCTGAGGCGCTGGCCGGCGCCGAACTCGTCGTCCCCGCCGCCGATCTGGAGACGCTGCCCGAGGGGGCGTTCTACCGGCACGACCTCGTCGGCTGCCGGGTCGTGACGGCGACGGGGGCGCTGCTGGGGACGGTGGCCGCCGTGGAAGGCGAGCGGGACTGCAGCCGGTTGGTCGTCCGGACGCCGGCGGGTGACGTGCTCGTGCCGCTCGCGCGTGGCATCTGCGTGCGGATTGACCCGGGCGCGCGCGAGATCGTGATCGACCCGCCGGAGGGGTTGCTCGAGCTGAACCGCTGACGGCCGCGGCCGCGCGGCGCGCCCCGAGGGCCGATGAAGTTCGACATCGTCACGATCTTTCCGCGGATGGTCCAGACGCCGCTCGACGAAGGCGTCCTCGGCCGGGCGATCGCGCGGGGCGTCCTCGACGTGCGAGTGCGCGACTTGCGCGACTACACGGACGATCGCCACCGCGTCGTCGACGATGTGCCATACGGCGGCGGGCCGGGCATGGTGCTGAAGCCCGCGCCGCTCTTCCGCGCCGTCGAGGCGATCGAGACCGAGCGTGGCCGTCCCGACGCGGTGATCCTGACGTCGCCGCAGGGACGCCGGTTCGATCACGGCGAGGCGGAGCGGCTGAGTCGTCTCGGCCACGTGGTGATCCTCTGCGGCCGCTACGAGGGCGTCGACGAGAGGGTCCGTGAACGCCTGGCGACCGACGAACTGTCGATCGGCGACTACGTGCTGACCGGCGGCGAGTACGCCGCCCTGGTCATCGTCGATGCGGTGGCGCGGTTGCGTCCCGGCGTGGTCGGAGACGAGCAGTCAGTGGCGTGGGATTCGTTCGTGCGGGGGTTGCTCGATTTCCCGCACTACACGCGGCCGGCCGAGTTCCGATCGATGCCGGTGCCGCCCGTGTTGCTGTCGGGCCATCACGGCGAGATCGCGCGGTGGCGGAAGCGCGAGGCCCTGCGTCGGACGCTCGAGCGGCGTCCGGATCTCATCGACCGCGCCGATCTTGACGATGAAGAGCGCGCGCTGCTGCGCGAGCTGTTGGAACTGAAAGAGAAGGGAGTACGGTGATGAACGCGATGGAAACGATCGAGCGCGCGCATCTGACCAAGCACCCGGCCATCAAGCCTGGCGACACGGTCAAGGTGCACGTGAAGGTGCGCGAAGGCGACAAAGAGCGCATTCAGATCTTCGAGGGCATCGTGATCTCGCGGCGACGCGGCGGCACACGCGCGACCTTCACGGTGCGCAAGGTGTCGTTCGGCCAGGGTGTGGAGCGCATCTTTCCCCTGCATTCGCCCATCATCGCCAAGATCGAAGTCGTGCGCACGGCCAAGGTCCGGCGCGCGAAGCTCTACTTCCTGCGAGACCTCACGGGCAAGGCCGCGCGCATGCGGGAGCAGAAGCGGCCCGCCTAGCTGGTGCCCGCGTCCAGCACGGGGCGCCATGACCAGGCTCCGAGCCAGCCGGACCCTTGAGAACGCCGCGCGGCGTATCGGCTTCGCGCGCGTCGCCGGCGTCGACGAAGTCGGTCGCGGATGCCTCGCGGGCCCCGTCGTCGCGGCGGCCGTCATCCTGCGCGCCGATCGCGCGCTCCGCGGTGTTCGCGACTCGAAGCAGTTGACCGCCGCCGATCGCGAACGGCTCTTCGAGGAGATTGTGGCCGCAGCCGATACGTGGGCCGTGGCGGCGGTCGACGCCGGTGAGATCGATCGGGTGAACATCGCGCAGGCTTCGTTGCGGGCCATGCGCGAGGCGGTGCTGGGCTTGACTCCGCTGCCCGATCTCGTGCTCGTTGACGCATTCCGCATCCCCAATCTTCTGATGGCGCAGCGCGGCATCATTCACGGCGACGCGCGCTGCACCTCCATCGCTGCCGCGTCCATCCTCGCCAAGGTCACGCGCGATCGACAGATGCAGGCGCTGCACGCGCGCGATCCCCGCTACGGGTTCGATCGTCACAAGGGCTACGCGACCGCCGAGCATCTGGAAGCCGTCGCCCGGTTCGGCTACTCACCCGTGCACCGCCGTTCGTTCCGCCCGCCCACGCTGTTTGATAGGATTGACTAGTGGCCATCGATCGCGACAGCACTCTCAAGAAGGCCGAGAAGCTGCTTCGCCAGGGACGACTCGAGGGCGCCATCGCCGAGTACGTCAAGGTGGCCGAGGACTACCCGAAAGACTGGCCGACGGCCAACACGCTGGGCGATCTGTACGTCCGCGCCGGCCTGACCGAGAAGGCGGCCGCCCAGTACGCCCGCATTGCCGATCACTTCGCCCACGAGGGCTTCCTGCCGAAAGCGAGCGCGCTCTACAAGAAGATCCTCAAGATCCGGCCCGACGATGAGGCCACGCAGTTGCAGCTCGCCGAGGTGTCCGTCTGCCAGGGACTGCTCGCCGACGCGAAAGCGCAGCTCACCGCGGTGGCCGAACGCCGCCGCGCGCGCGGCGACAGAGCCGGCACCGCCGAGATCATCATCCGGCTGGCGTCGCTGGATCCGGCGGATGTCGATGCCCGGCGCACGGCGGCCCAGGCCGTCGCGGATTCGGGCGATCCGGTCGGGGCGGCGCAGCGCTTCCGAGACCTGGCGGCGGATCTCACCGACAAAGGGCGCCACGGGGACGCGCTCGAGATCCTGCGCGAGGTCGTGCGTTGCGATCCGGAGGATCGCGACAGCCGGGCACGACTCGCGAGGGCCGCGCTCGCGTCTGGCAACCTCGAGGAGGCAGAGCAGTATCTCAATCGCGAGGTCGCCGGTGACGACCCGGCCCTGCTCACGGCGCTGGCGGAGGTCGAGCTGCGCGCCGGACGGCTCGACGGCGGTCTCGGCATCGTCCGGGAGCTGGTCGGCGCGAATGCGGAGATTCGTTCGCGGATCATCGAGCTTGCGTGGGAGCTCTGCGGCGCAAACCCGGACGCCGCGTTCGGGTGCGCCGACGCGATAGCCGACCAGGCGGTCACCGCAGGCGAATGGCCAGAAGCGGCCGCGATGCTGCAGGAGTTCGTCACGCGCGTGCCGCGGCACATCCCGGCGCTTTTGAAACTCGTGGAAGTCTGTGTCGACGGGGGCCTCGAAGCCACGATGTACTCCGTTCAGGTGCAGCTCGCGGACGCGTATCTCGATGCGGGCCAGGCCCTCGAAGCCAGCGTCATCGCTGAAGACCTCGTGGCGCGGGAGCCCTGGGAGACGGCCCACATCGAGCGCTTCAGGCTGGCGCTCGTGATGCTCAACACCCCCAACCCCGATGCGGTCATCGCCGAGCGGCTGAGCGGCGAGTCGCCGTTCACCGTGACCGATCCCTTCGCGCAGGTGCCAGCCCCTGCGACCGAGCCTCCTCCCCCTCCCGAGGAGGCACACGTGGCGGTCGAGGAGGGCATGCCGTTCGAGAGACCGCCAGCACCGCTGGAGAGTCCGCAGTCGGTCCGCCCGGTGAACCCGGCGTTCCAGGTCACCGTCGGCGGGCTCGATCTCAACGCAATTCTTCGCGACACGCCGGCAGCGGCGCCGCGTCCGGCTCAGTCGGGGGGCGAGACCGATCGGAGCGGGGCGCTGGATGCGCACCCGGCGCCGCCGCGGATCCCGCTGCCGCAGCCGCCCGCGCGAAACCTCGACCAGGTCTTCCAGACGTTTCGCGGCGAGGCATCGCGCGATTCTGGCGAGGCGCAGGGCGAGCAGTACCTCGCGCTGGGGCGGACGTACCGCGACATGGAGATGGTGGACGAGGCGATCCGGGCGCTCGAAGCGGCCGTCCGATCGCCGCGCCACCGGTTCGAGGCGGCCTCGATGCTCGCCTCGCTCTGCAAACAGCGGGGACAGCTCGTGCAGGCGGTCGAGTGGATGGAGCGCGCCGTCGAGGCGCCGGCCCCGTCAGCCGACGACGGGCGCGCGCTGCTGTATTCGCTCGGGGAGACGCTGGAGAGCCTCGGCGAAGTCGCGCGGGCGCTCGCCGTGTTCCTCGAGCTGCAGTCCGACGTGGGCAGCTACCGCGACGTGCAGGCCCGCATCGATCGGCTCTCGCGCGTCCAGACGGGAGGCTAGCCATCAAGACGTTCGGCCGTCTCCTCCTTGCCGCGTACTTCCTCGAAGCCGGGCTCGTGCTGCTCGTCACTCCCTGGTCTGAGCTCTGGGAACGGAACTATTTCGCCGAATCGCTGCCCCTGGTCGCGGCCTTCATCCACAACGACTACGTGCGCGGCGGCGTGACCGGCATCGGGCTCCTGACGGCGGTGGCGGGGCTCGCCGAGCTTGGCAGCGTGCTGGCCGGCCGGCGCGACGCGGACGAACCAGCGCCGCCGCAGTAGGCAGGCTGGCATGTCCCTTCCACGGCATCGACCGTTGCTCTGTCTCGTCACGGATCGCGCGCGTCTACGCGCGGGCACCGGCGCAGGCGCCGTGACAGACGCGCTCGTCGCGCTGGTCGGCGGCGCGGCTCGCGGCGGTGTCGATCTGATTCAGATTCGCGAACGGGATCTGCCGGCGCGGGACCTGCTCACCCTGGTCGAGCGGAGCCTGGACGCGGCGCGCGAGGCCGGCGCGCGCGTCATCGTGAACGATCGCGCCGATGTCGCCGTGGCGGCCGGTGCGCACGGCGTCCACCTCCGAGCCGATTCCCTCGCCGCGCCGCGTGTGCGCGCGCTCGCGCCGCCGGGGTTCCTCGTCGGACAGTCAGTGCACGGTGAAGCCGAAGCCCTCGCGCTCGCGGCGCGCGGAGGGCTCGACTACCTGATGCTCGGCCCGCTGTTCGACACCCTTTCCAAACCGCAGGGGCATTCCACGCTCGGCCTCGATCTCCTGGCCCGCGTGGCGCGTCTGGTGGACCTGCCGGTGCTGGCGATCGGCGGCCTGACCCACGAGCGCCTGGCGGCGATCGTGGAGAAGGGTGCGGCGGGCGCGGCGGCCATCGGGCTGTTCATGCCGATGACCGGCGAAGATCCCGGGGCGGCCGCGCAAGACGCCGCGCGCCGGGCGCGTGCCGCGATCGATGCGGCCTGCGCCGCTGGGCGAAGTGGTACACTGACGGGCGACCGGTCATGACGGCGTCGAGTCCTCTTTCCGATTTCGGCGGCAAGCTGCGCCAGGCGCGCGAACGGCGGGGCATGTCCCTCCGCCAGATCGCGACCTCGACCAAGATCTCCGTCGGCGTGCTCGAAGCCCTCGAGCGGAACGATGTCTCGAAGCTGCCTGGCGGCATCTTCAGCCGCGCCTTCGTGCGGTCGTACGCGCTGGAGGTCGGTCTTGACCCCGAGGAGATCGTTCGCGAGTTCCTGGCGGGGATGCCGTCGGAGATTCCGGTCGTGGGCCCGTACGCGCCGCCCGGCCGGGTCGACGCGGAGGAGACCGTTTTCGAGAGTCAGCAGCGCATGGCCGGAGTCGCGCTCAAACTGATCCTCGTGAGCGTGCCGATCGCAGTCGCCCTGCTGTACTTCAGCCTCGGTCCAGGAGGGCGGTCACCGGCGCCGTCCGTGTCGACCCCCGCCAGTCCGGCGGCCAACCGCACGCGAGATGCCGGGCAGGTTCGGGCTGGACCGGCCGCGGAGCCAGCGACCGTGCCGCAGTCTGGGGCCCCGCTCGCCGCCGCCGACGTCCAGCCCCCCCCGCCAGCGCCGGCCGAGCCGACCTTTGGGCCAGCCGGGGACGACCTCGTGCTGGAGGTCGCGCCAATCGGGCCCTGCTGGGTCTCGCTGACGGTCGACGACGAGCTGATCCTTTCGCGCGTCATCGGCACCGGAGAGCGCATCGTCCGGCGCGTCCGTCAGGACGCGGTGCTGCAGGTGGGGGACGCCGGCGCGTTTGCGTTCGCGATCAACGGGCGCCCCGGGCGCCCGCTGGGCGCACGCGGCGAAGTCAAGAGCCTTCGCATCACGCGGGACAACTACGACACGTTCCTGCGCTGACGCTGCGCTCGCGCGGCGCGGCGCGCCCCGACCCGACCGTCATGTCTGATCTCAGAGTCCGCAGCCCGCTCGTCGACTTCTTCTTCCGGGGCGAAGTGGCGCGCGACGTCCGCATGCTGGCCGCGCGCGGCGCGCTGGCGCCCGGTCCTATCGAGCAGCTCGCGTTGCTCGTCCTGCTGTCCGACGATACGGATGCCGAGGTTGCCTCAGTCGCCGTCTCGACCATCGATGGCATTCCACGCGACGTGCTCGCCGGTTTTCTGGCGCGGCCGGAGGTCACACGCGAGATGCGCGCGTTCTTCGCGGCGCGTGGCGTCGAGCCGGCTGCCGTGGCGGCGCCCGACAGCGACGCGCCTCTCGTGCCGGTCGCCGGCGACGACGCCGAAACGCCCGAGACCGATGATGAGTACCGTCTGCTGTCGACGCTGCCGGTCACCGAGCGCGTCAAGCTGGCCATGCGCGGCACGCGCGGGCAGCGCGCCATCTTGATCCGGGATCCCAACCGCCTGGTCGCGTCGGCCGTGCTGAGCAGCCCCAAGCTGATGGCAGCCGAGGTCGAGGTGTTCACCAAGATGGGCAACGTCTCGGAGGAGGTGTTGCGGATCATCGCGACGAACCGCAATTGGATCAAGAACTACTCGATCGTCGCGTCCCTGGTCAGGAACCCCAAGACGCCCCCGGCGCTCTCGATGAGATTCGTGCCTCGCCTGGTGGAGCGGGATCTCAAGGGGCTGACCGTCGATCGAAACGTCCCCGAGGCTCTGCGCCAGGTGGCACGCAAGGCGCTGACGAAATCGAAGCTGGGCGGCTAGCGGCGGGTGTGTCAGCGTGTCGGGGGAGCCCCTCGGCCGCCGCGCTGTTTTCTCGACAGACCCCATTCCGAACGCATCTGGGAGAGGCCGTCCATGTAGACGGCGACGCGCTCGCGGTCCGCCTCGCTCAGTTCCTTCAACAGCGTGACGGCGCGCGCCAGGTCGCGCTGGATGGTGGCCGCGGTTGTCTGATAGTAGAGTCGCTTGATTTCAGCGAGTGTATCCATGGTCGGCACTCGTCACGACGCGTAACCCCTCGCGTTCGATGTGGAAATCCAGTACCTGCGCACGCCCGGCCCGAAGGGCGTCGCGAACGGCCGGCATCACGCGCGGCTCGCCGAAACAGACCAGGCAGCCGCCGCCGCCCGCGCCGCACACCTTGGCGGCCGCGGCGCCGGCCGCCCGGGCGCGCACGATCAGATCCTCAATGCGCGGCGTGGACACCCCGGGCGCGAGCGCCTTGCGGTTCTCCCACTCGGCGGCGATCTGACGGCCGACTTCGGTCCAGTCGCCGCGCACGAGCGCCTCGCGCATGGCGACGGCGACGTCGCGGATGCGCTCGAAGCAGTCGAACACGCGGCGATCGCCGTCGATGTGGCGCTTCATCACCTCCCAGTTGTTGATGCCCGAGTGACGCGACGCCCCGGTGTAGGCGAGCACCAGCCGCGCGTCGAGTTCCGCCGGGTCGACCGGCAGGGCGACCCGACGCACACCGTCGGCGTCGAGTTCGACGGCCGAGACTCCGCCGTAGACGGCGGGCCGGTAGTCCTGCGCGCCCGTCGGCACCGCGATCGCCTGTGCCTCGACGTTCATCGCGATTTGCATCAGTGCCTCCGGGTCGAGCGGGGCGCGCGTCCAGGCCGCCAGCGCCGCCGAGACCGCGATGTTCAGCGCAGATGACCCGGCGATGCCGGCGCCCATCGGCGAATCCGAGCTCGTCGCGAGTTGCAGGCCGTCGGCCCGGAAGTGCCGCACCAGCAGCGAAAGTAGCGGGAGCGGACCGCCGGCGGGCAGGTCCGACCAGCGGTCGGCGTCGACCGTCTGACCGGAATCCTCGGACACGATGACGACCCGCCGATCGTGTCGGGGCGAGACGGAGCAGCGCGCGCGCAGGCTGATGGCGGCGTTCAGCGTCTGCGCCTGGTCGTGATGGAGGTAAAGCGGCCAGATGTCGATCGTGCCGCCCGCGAGGTCGATGCGGGTCGGCGCCGAGGATTCGATGCGCACGCGCGCATTATAATGTCGTCCGGTCTCAACATGACCCTGCGCGACGTCCGCCACCACATCGGGCAACTCGCCATTGTCGGGTTCGACGGGCACACGGCCCCGTCCAGCCTCAACGCGCTCGCGCGGGAGTTCGATCTGGCGGGCGTCATCCTGTTCGCGCGCAACGTCAGTTCGCCGGCGCAGGTCGCCGACCTCGCGCGTGAGATCCATTCGCTGGCCCGGGATCTGCCGCTCTGGATCAGCGTGGACCAGGAAGGCGGCCGCGTGGCGCGCCTGCGCCGGCCGTTCACGGAATGGCCGCCGATGATCACGCTCGGGCGGGCCAGCGACGATCAGCTCGCCGCGCGCTTCGCGCGCGCGCTGGCCGCCGAGCTGCGCGCCGTCGGCATCAACCTCGACTACACACCGGTGCTGGACCTGCACACGAACCCGGCCAACACGGTGATCGGCGACCGCGCGTTCGGCGATCGGCCGGCCGATGTCGCGCGGTTGGGCCGCGTCATCATCAGGACGCTCCAGTCTGAGGGCATCGCCGCCTGCGGCAAGCACTTTCCCGGGCACGGCGACACGTCTGCCGATTCGCATCACGCGCTGCCGGTCGTGGAGCATCCTCCTGAGCGGCTGCGCGAGGTCGAGCTGGTGCCGTTCCGGGCGGCGATCGACGAGGGCGTCGCCTCTATCATGACGGCGCATTTGCTCATTCCTTCGCTGGATGAGGAGCGGCCGGTTTCACTCTCACGCACGATCATCCACGGCTGGCTGCGCGAGGAGCTTCGCTACCAGGGCCTGGTGATTTCCGACGATCTCGGCATGCGCGCGATCACCGACCGCTATGGGGCGGAGGAAGCCGCCGTCGCCGCGATTGGCGCCGGGTGCGATGCCGTCCTGCTCTGCGGCCCCGACGTGGAGCAACACGCCCGGACGCTCGAGGCGTTGATCCACGCGACCGAGCAGGCGCGGCTGCCGCTGACGCGGGTCGAGGACGCGATGACGAGCCAGCGGCGCGCGAAGGAGCGCTTCCTCGGGGGCGCGCGGCCGGCGCGGCCAGCCGGTGACTGGCGCCGCATCGTGGGCTGTGACACGCACCAGGCCGTGGCTCACGAGATGGCGCAGTACCTCTGAGGGGCGATGCTGCTGAAACCCCGTGCGATTCGCTCCGGCGACCGGCTGGCCATCGTGGCGCCCGCGAGTCCGTTCGAGCGCATGGAGTTCGACGCGGGTATCGCCGAGCTGCGCGCGCTGGGGTTCGATCCGGTCTACGACGACGACGTGTTCGCACGGCGGGGCTACGTGGCGGGCGAGCCCGCGGTGCGCGCTGAGGCGCTCCGGCGCGCCTGGCGCGATCCCACCATCGCCGGGGTGATCGCGGTCCGCGGCGGCTACGGCAGCGCGCAGATCCTGCCGCTGCTGGATCCGGTCGAGGCGCGCCGCGCCCGCAAGGTGTTCGTCGGCTACAGCGATCTCACCGCGATGCTCGCGTTTCTGACCGGCGCCTGCGGGCTCGTCGCGTTCCACGGGCCGATGCTGGCCGGCAAGCTCGCGCGCGGATCGGCTGGCTACGACCGCGCGTCGTTTCTCGGATGCCTCGGACGTCCGGAACCGCTCGGCGAGATCGCGCCTCCGGAGCTCGAGACGCTGCGCGGCGGCGAGGCGGCTGGGCCGCTCGCCGGCGGCACGTTGACGCAACTCGTCGCGTCGCTCGGCACGCCGTTCGCCTTTGCGCCGCCGGAGGGTCACGTCCTGTTCCTGGACGAAGTGGGGGAGCGCCCGTACCGGATCGATCGGATGCTCACCCAGCTCGCGCAGAGCGGCGTGCTCGCGCGCGCGACCGCGGTGGTGTTCGGCGAACTCCCCAGGTGCGACGAACCGAGAGGAGAGCCGACGGCGCGAGCGGTCGTGGCCGAGCTGCTCCAGGACTTTTGCGGGCCGGTGCTCTTCGGTTTGTCGTCTGGCCACACGACGCGCCCGGCCCTGACCCTGCCGTTCGGCGTGCGGACGCGCGTCGTCGGCGGCCCTCGGGCGCGGCTCGTGATAGAAGAAGCGGCCGTGTCGGACGACTGAGCTGGTGACACGCCGGCCCTGAAGGGCCGGCCTACTCGTTACTCGATACTCGTTACTCGTTACTCGTTCCTTTGTGAAACGCATCCATCTCATCGGCATCTGTGGAACGGCCATGGCGACGCTGGCCGCCATGCTCAAGGCCCGGGGCTTCGACGTCCGGGGGTCGGATCAGGGCATCTATCCGCCCATGAGCGACGTTCTGGCCGCCCAGGGCATCACGATGCTCGAGGGCTACAAGGCCCAGCACATCACCGCCGATCTCGATCTCGTGATCGTCGGCAACGCGATCTCGCGCGGGAACCCGGAGGTCGAGGAAGTTCTTGATCGCAAGATTCGCTACTGCTCACTGCCAGAAGCCGTGCGCGATCACTTCCTCTGGGGTTCCCGGTCGATCGTCATCGCGGGCACGCACGGCAAGACCACCACCACGTCACTCGCGGCCTGGTTGCTGACTCATGGCGGTGCCGATCCCAGCGTGTTCATCGGCGGGATCGCCGAGAACTTCGACTCGTCATTCCGCCTTGGAGGCGGTCGGGACTTCCTGATCGAAGGCGACGAATACGACAGCGCGTTCTTCGACAAGACCGCGAAGTTTCTCAAGTATCTGCCCGACATCGCCGTCGTCGGCAATGTCGAGTTCGACCATGTGGACATCTATCCGGATATGGACGCGGTGCGGCTGGCGTTCAGCCGCCTGGTCAACCTGGTTCCGCGGCGCGGCCTGTTGCTCCTGGGCGCGGACAACCCCGAGGCGGTGGCGCTCAAGGCGGCCGCGCACAGCCGCGTCGAGACGTTCGGTCTCTCGGATGGCGCCGACTGGCAGGCGCATCACGTCGTGGTCGATGCGGGGTGCACCCGGTTCAGCGTCCGTCACGGCGGTCATCCGTTCGGCGTGTTCGAGATGCCGCTCGTCGGCGAGCACAACGTCCGCAACGCGCTGGCGGCGCTGGCCGTCGCCACGGCGGCGGGCGTGGATGGGGTGACGCTGACCGAGGGCCTGCGCACCTTTCGTGGCGTGCGGCGCCGGCTGGAACATCGCGGGCGGGCCGGCGGCGTGGATGTCTACGACGATTTCGCGCACCATCCGACCGCGATCGCGGAAACGCTCAGCGGCGTGCGGTCCGCGTTCCCGGGCCGTCGTCTCTGGGCCATCTTCGAGCCGCGTTCGGCGACCTCCTGCCGGCGCGTGTTTCAGGCGGATTTCGCGCGCGCCTTCGAGCGCGGGCGCGCGGACGAGGTGATCATCGCCGCGGTCTATCGAGCCAGTCTGCCGGAAGCGGAGCGCCTGTCTCCCGACGAGCTCGTGAGCGACCTGCGGGCAACCGGCGTGCACGCGCGGTATCTTCCGGGCACGGAGGCGATCGTGGCCGCCGTGCGCCGCGAGGCGAAACCGGGCGACCTGATCGTGATCATGTCGAACGGCGGTTTCGACGACATTCATCGCAAACTGCTGGACGCGCTGGCGTCACGCTCATGACCGACGCGCGCATCGTGCCGGCCGGCGACGCGGCGTGGGTCATCGAGTTTGACAACCGCATCGATCCCGAGGTCAACGCCCGCGCGATCGCGGTGGCGCGCGCGGTGCGCGAGGCCGGATGGCCCGCGGTGCGCGACGCGGTGACCGGGTACCGGTCCGTCGCCGTCTACGTGGACCCGTTGCGGGTTGATGGCGAGAAGCTGTCCGCGGACCTCGCCGATCTCGTCGCCCGCACGACACAGACGGGCGCGGCTGACGCCCCGATCGTGCGCGTGCCGGTGTGCTACGGCGGCGAGTTCGGTCCCGATCTCGCCGAGGTGGCCGCCTTCGCGGCCTGCTCCGAAGCAGAAGTCGTCGCGAGGCATTCCGGGCGTGAGTATCGCGTCTACATGGTGGGCTTCGTGCCGGGCTTTCCTTACATGGGCACGGTCGAGCCCAGCATCGCCGTGCCACGCCGGCAGACGCCACGCCTCCGAGTCCCGGCCGGCTCGGTCGGCATCGCCGGTCCCCAGACTGGTCTTTACCCCCGCGAGACGCCCGGCGGTTGGAATCTGGTTGGGCGGACGCCGCTCCGCCCCTTCGATGAGACACGCGCCGAGCCCTGTCTCTTCCGGGCGGGATCGCGCGTGCAGTTTGTCCCGATCAGCGCGGCCGAGTTCGCCGCGTGGCAGGAGTGAACGGTGGCCGGGCTCGTCGTGATCAAACCGGGCATGCTGACGACGGTGCAGGACCTCGGGCGCTGGGGGTTTCAGGATAGTGGCGTGCCCGTGGCGGGCCCCATGGACACGTACTCCCACCGCCTGGCCAACCGCCTCGTCGGCAACCCGGATGGCGCGGCGACGCTCGAGGTCACGTTGATTGGTCCGGACGTGGAGTTCGACGGCGAGGTGAGGTTCGCCATCGCGGGAGCCGAGTTTCCCGCGCGTCTCAACGACACAGCGGTTCCGATGCATCGAGCGTGTTCGGCTGTACACGGATCGCGACTGAGGTTCGGCATTCGCACGCGCGGCGCGCGCGCCTATCTCGCGGTGGCGGGCGGTTTCGACCTGCCGTTGACGTTCGGCAGTCGCGCGACACACCTGCTGAGCGCGATGGGGCCCAACGCCGGCCGCGCGCTGGCGTCGGGCGTTCGGTTGCCGATAGGGCAGCCGTCCAGGGCGAACGCGGTCGCCGGCGCGCCGCTCCCCTTGCCCTCCGGGGGCGCCCGCGTGCGGGTCATGTGGGGACCGCAGGATGACTACTTCACCGAAGACGCGCGAGCGACGCTCGTCACGACGCGCTACGAGATCACGTCGCAATCGAACCGGCAGGGATACCGCTTGAGGGGGACGCCGCTCACGCACGCCGGAAGCGCCGACATCCTCTCGGACGCGACGCCGATCGGGTCGCTCCAGGTGCCGGCCTCCGGACAGCCCATTCTGCTCATGGCCGATCGGCAGACGACCGGAGGCTATCCGAAGATCGCGACAGTGGTCACGGCCGATCTGCCGCTGGCCGGACAGTTGGCGCCGGGCGAGTGGATCGAGTTCGAGGCGTGCACGCTGGCCGAGGCGAGACAGGCGCTCGTCGATTCGGAGCGGCGACTGGGTCGGCCGCTGACCGGCCGTTGACGGGGATTCGATGGCGTTCGAGGAAGATCTGCTCGTGGCGTTCGGAGCGGAGCGGGTCCGGGCCGGCGTGCCGCTTGCCGCGTTCACCACGTTCAGGGTCGGCGGGCTGGCTGACTGGTTCGTCGAGGTGCGCGGGCGCGCCGAGGTGCTGCGGGCGCTCGATCTGGCGCGAGGCGCGGGAGTGCCGCTGACCGTACTCGGCGGCGGATCCAACGTGCTCATCAGCGACCGCGGTGTGCGCGGCCTGGTCATCAGGATTCACGGCGGGGAAGTCGAGCAGGTCCGCGACGATCTCGTCCGGGCCGAGGCGGGCGTCACGATCAACGGGCTCGTGCGGTGGACCATCCCGCGAGGGCTGGCCGGCCTCGAGATGTGGGCCGGCACGCCCGGCACCGTCGGCGGCGCGGTCTTCGGCAACGCGCATTTCCAGGGCCGGCTCATGGGCGATGGGATCGAGATGGTCGGCCTCGTGGCGCGTGAGGGGACCCTGGCGGAAGTCCCGGCCTCGGAGATGGAATTCTCGTACGATTACAGCCGGCTCCATCGCACGCGCGAGCTCGTCGTGTGGGCGGACTTCCGAGTCGGACGAGGCGAGCCCTCGCGCCTGCGGGAAGTCGCGCGCCGGTCGCTTCGGTTTCGCAAGCACACGCAGCCGCTGCAACTGCCGAGCGCCGGGTGCACGTTCCAGAACCCCGATCCCGCGCGCGATGCGCTGCCGCCAGGGGTGCTGCCGTCAGCCGGCGCGCTCATTGACCTCGCCGGTCTCAAGGGCACGCGGATTGGCGGCGCGATGGTGTCGCCCACGCACGCCAACTTCATCGTCAATGCCGGCGGCGCGAGGGCGGCGGACGTGGCGGCGCTCATCGAGCGCTGCCGGCGCGCCGTGCAGGAACGGTTCGGCGTGGCGCTGCGGGAAGAAGTCGAATATGTAGGAGACTTCGGGGGCGACTGACGACTGACGGGCGACTGACGACTGACGACTGAAGACTGACGACATCCTCCGTTCGGAACGCGATCATGGCGAAACTACGCATCGAAG
>CAYHSN010000021.1:0-15011 GCA_964359235.1 uncultured Vicinamibacterales bacterium
GCGTCGTACACGCCCCGCGGCCCGATGGGGGTGTCGTTGCCCCAGTAGGTTTCCTTCTGCGGGTGCTCGAGCGGATCGCCGTACACCTCCGACGTGGAGGCCAGCACGAATCGCGCGCCTTTGGCCTTGGCGAGGCCCAGCGCCTTGTGTGTGCCGAGCGCGCCGACCTTCAGCGTCGGAATGGGCAGTTCGAGGTAGTCGATCGGACTGGCCGGACTGGCCCAGTGCAGCACGTAGTCGACCGGGCCGTCGACGTGAATGTAGTTCGTGACGTCGTGCTTGACGAACACGAAGTCGCGCCCGGCCAGGTGCGCGATGTTCTTGAGGTCGCCGGTCAGGAGGTTGTCGATGCCGACGACCGAGTAGCCGCGATCGAGCAGCGCCTCAGAGAGATGCGAGCCGATGAATCCGGCGGCTCCGGTGATGACGACGCGTGGGGGCATGTGGAGGGTCAAGACGCGGCCTTGTGAAAGCCGCGGACGAGGGTCAGCCACATGATCTTGATGTCGAGCTTGAGCGACCAGTTCTCGATGTAATAGAGGTCGTATTCGATCCGCTTCTCGATCGACGTGTTGCCCCGCCAGCCGTTGACCTGCGCCCAACCGGTGAGACCCGCCTTGACCTTGTGGCGGAGCATATACAGCGGGAAGCGCCGCTTGAACTTGGCGACGAATACCGGCCGTTCGGGCCGCGGTCCGACGATCGACATCTCGCCCTTGAGCACGTTCCAGAGCTGCGGGAACTCGTCCACGCTGAACCGGCGCAGCACCCGGCCGAGCGGGGTCCGGCGCGGGTCGTCCGCGACGGCCCACACGGGGCCCGTGTCGCGCTCGGCGTCGTCGTGCATGGATCGGAACTTGTAGATGATGAACGGCCTGCCGTCGAGCCCCATGCGCTCCTGGCGATAGAAGACCGAGCCCGGCGACGTCAGTCTGATCAAGGCCGCGACGATCGCCATCGGAATCGCCAGCACGGCGAGCGCCGCCAGGGAAATCCCGAGATCGATGGCGCGCTTCAACGCGGTGTTGAAGCCTTGCAGCGGCACGTCGTTGATGGTGATGACGGGCAGGCCATCGAGGTCGTCCAGCCGGGCGCGCAGCGCGATGAACTGCAGAAGATCGGGCACGACCCGCACGTCGAGAATCTCTCGGCTGGTCGCTTCGAGCAGCCCCAACATCTTCATGTGTTCTTCGAGCGGCAGCGCGACGTAGAGCACGTCGATGCTCTCTCTTGGCACGATGTCGGCGATCTCATTCAACGTGCCGAGCAGCGGGAGACCCCGATAGCCGAGGTGGTCGTTGGCGGCGCGGTCGTCGATGAACCCGACGATCCTGAAGCCCAGATCCCGGTGCTCGAGCAGCTTGTCCGCGAGCACTCTCCCCAGATCGCCGGCGCCCGCAATCAGGACGCGCTTGAGACCGACCCCCGCACGCCAGCGCCGCTCCATGACCTCGCGCACGAATTCCCGCGTGCCGTAGGTGAGCGCGACGGTGAACACCAGGAACAGGCCCCACACGAGCTGGGAGATCTCATAGGCGCCGCGGTTCTTGAGTTCGGCCGGCACGTAGTACGCCTGGAAATACAGCGTGCCGACGATGCCGAGCACGACGGCGAGCACGCTGCCGACGAAGACCGCAAAGAAGTCGTCGACCCGCGAGCGGTCGCGCCGTACCCGATACAACCCCTGGACCTGAAAGGCGAGGGGAACCAGCAAACCGACGAAGGGCATCACGTTCAGGTACTGCTCGAGCGGAGGGACGCCTTTCGGAACAGGGAAGCCCGCGTAGAAGCGGGTGGCGTACGCGAGCAGGAACGCCGCCATCCCGAGGATGGCGTCGGAGGCGACGTAGAAGGCCACGAGGGGCCGGTTGTAGCGGCTCACCATACGCGATCGGAGGACATCAACTCGTCGACGGCCTGCGTGACGCCCGCCGCGAACCGGCCGGGCGAGAACCGCAACGCACGCTCGCGAATCACCACGCCGTCGAACCGCTGGCGCCAAAGGCGAGCGAGCCCGTCGGCGAACGCCTCGACCGTCGGTTCAGCCACGAGCACGCCCGTCTCACCATCGTCGATCGATTCGACCGCACCGCCGCGCGCCAGCGCGACGACCGGTCGTCCGCACGCCTGGGCCTCGACCGGCGCCATGCCGAAATCCTCTTCGCCCGGCAGGACGAGCGCCGCCGCGCGCTGATAGAGGGCGCGCAGCTCGTGAACGTCGACACGACCCAGGAATTCGACGCCCGGGCCCGCGAGTCGCTGGAGATGCGCGCGCTCCGGGCCGTCGCCAACAATTTTCAGGGAAGCGCCGACGGCCCGACAGGCGTGAATCGCGAGCTCCAGCCGCTTGTACGGCACCAACGCGGACACGATCAGCAAGAAGGAGTCAGCCCGGCTCCCGTCGGGACGGAAGAACTCCGTGTCGACTGGCGGATACACGACGGTCGCTTCGCGATTATAGTATCGCCGGATCCTGCCCGCAACATACCGGGAATTCGACAGAAAGCGGTCCACCCGGCCCGCCGTGCCGGCATCCCATCTGGCCATCGCCGCCATCGCCGGCCGCATGAGCCGGCTCGCCACCGGGCCGATCCGATCCGGGCCGAAGTAGGCGTCGAACTGGTCCCAGGCGTACCGCATGGGCGAATGGCAATAGCACAAGTGCCGGGCGCGCCCCGGCCGGACGACCGCTTTCGCCGCGCAATGACTCGAGCTGACGATGAGATCGTACCCGTCGAGGTCGAATTGTTCGATGGCCGTGGGAAAGAGCGGGAGGTACTGCCGGTAGTAGCGCCGGGCGAACGGCAGCGAACGCACGAATGAGCTGCGGGGCCGGAGGCGATCGATGGCCGGCGACGCCGTGCCCCTGACGTACATCAGCGTGAACAGCGCGGCGTCGGGGAAGAGCGCGCACAACGCCTCGAGCACACGCTCGCCGCCGCGCATGCCCGTGAGCCAGTCGTGGATGAGGGCGACGCGCGGGCGTTGCCCCCGCAGGCCGGTCCCATCGGCCGGACGGTCAGGCATGTCCGCCGACCTCCTGGTAGATCTCGCGGATGCGCCGAACCGATCTTTCCCACGAGAACGCCCGCGCCCGGACGAGACCACGCGCGGCGAGATCGGCCCGCAGCGCGGGGTCCGTCAGGAGCCGCTCGATCGCGTCGGCGATCGACCCCGGGTCGTACGGATCGACCAGCAGCGCCGCGTCACCGACGACCTCGGGCAGCGACGAGACGTTGGAGGTGACGACGGGCGTGCCGCTGGCCATGGCCTCGAGCGGCGGAAGGCCGAATCCCTCATAGAGCGACGGAAACACGAACACGTCGGCAAGCCGATACAGGATCGCCAGCATCTGGTCGGGAACGAAGCCGAGAAACCTGACCTGCGTGTGCAGCTTGTGGTGATGCACGGTGTGGCGCAGCGTCGGGTACTTCGAGACCTCGTTGCCGATGATCAAGAGCTTGAGCTGGTCGAACCCGCGCTGTCGCACCAGGTGGAACGCGGCGATGAGCCGTTCCAGGTTCTTATGGGGCTTGATGTTGCCCGCGTAGAGCAGGAACGGGTCGTGAAGCTGGTAGCGCTCGCGCACGCGCGCCACCTCGTCCGCCGACGGGACGCGGTTGAAGCGGTCGTCGATCCCGTTGGGGATGACCTCCACTTTGGCCGCCGAGACGTTGAAGAAGCGCAGGATGTCCCGCTTGGACGTCTCGGAGACCGTGAGGATGCGGTCCGACCGGCGCACGGCCGCCCACAGCACCGTGCGCGCGTAGGCGTAGGCCAGCCGGTTCGGCAGATACTGCGGGAACATCAGGTGAATGCAGTCGTGAATCGTCACGACCGATCGACACGGCGTCAGAAGCGGCAGGACGTAGTGCGGCGCGTGAAACAACGTGATGCGCTCGCGCGTGAGAACGAGCGGGAGCCGGTACTGCTCGCGGACCGAGTAGGGCGGCGCCGATTCGGGCACGGCTCGCAGGTTGGCGCCGAGCTCCGCGACATACTCGCGGTCCTGCGGCCGGCACAGCACCACATAGTCGGTCGCCTGATCCTGCCGGGCGAGCTGGCGGAGCAGGTTCCGGACGTAGGTGCCGATGCCAAAGTCGTGCAGCTTGCGGGCGTCGATGGCGATGCGCACGGCGTGTCACCCGATCGGGTTGGGTCCAGATTGTACCGCAGAGTCGCGGCAGGGCCGGATCGGCGACGTCACCTCGGGAGCCTGCCGCGCACGCGCAGGTAGAGGCGGAGCCAGGGCGCCCACTGCGGGTGGTGCTTGGCGTAGAAGGCGAGCTGGCTGAGCCGATAGGCGGTCTCCGACGCCCCGGGCGCCGCCTGGCGGGACCGTCCGCGCAGGTGCACGACCTGCGCGACCGGCGTGAAGAGGACGCGGCGCCCGCGGGCGCGCAACGCCGCACAGAAGTCCACGTCCTCGGTGTACAGAAAGAACCGCTCGTCGAGCAGGCCCACCGCCTCGGCATCCGCGCGGCGGACGAGCAGACAGGCACCGCTGACCCAATCGGGGAAACCTTCGCGGGATGTTGCTCGCTCGACGTAGCGCACGATCGGAGCCGTCCGGCGCGCCACCAGACGCGTCAGGGTTTTCTGACGGAGTTCGGCGACCGGACCGATCATCGATCCGAACGACAACTCGGGGCGGCCGGCCTCGTCGACCAGTCGAGGGCCCGCGACCGCGGCGGCCGGCTCGGCCCGGAGGCGGGCGACGAGACGGTCGAGCGCACCGGGCGGGACGATCGTGTCGCTGTTGAGCAGCAGGACCAGCTCGGCGCCGCCCGCCCGAATGCCCGCGTTGCAGGCCGCCGCAAACCCGCGATTCCGGTCGAGCGCGATGAGACGCACGGCCGGCCAGCGGTCGCGAACAGCCTCGGCGCTGAGGTCGGGCGAGGCGTTGTCCACGACGACGATCTCGTGCGGTGTTTCCGGCGGCGCATCGGCGAGCGATCGCAGACAGCGCTCGAGATCCGCGCGGGCGTTGTAGCTCACGATGACGATCGACAGGACCGGGTTCCCGGTGCTGGGGGCTGGAGCTGGGTGCTGCGTGCGCGGCTCGGGGTGCTGGGTGCTCGTTCCTCGTTCCCCGTCCCTCGTTCCTTGTGACCTGTCTCTCGGGCGGCCCGCTCGATCGCCGCGAGTGTGACCTCGGCGGTCTCGTCCCACGAGTAACGGGCGAGCACGGCCGGGGCGCGGTCCAGAATTCGCGTGCGTTCCCGATCGTCAGCGATCAACCGTTCGAGCGCGACGGCCACGGCTTCCACGTCACCGATGGGGGCAAACGCCGCCGCCGCGCCGTAGACCTCCCGCGCCACGGGCGTGTCGTACACGAGGATTGGCACCCCCGCCGAGAGCGCTTCGAGCGGCGTCATGCCAAAGCCTTCGTACTCCGACAGGAACGCGAACACCCGTGCCCGCGCGTAGAGCTCGCCAAGCTCCCGATCGCTGACGTACGCGCGGAACTCGACGCGGTCCCCGAGGCCGAGCGACGCCGCGAGCCCCGCGGGATCTTCGCGCGGATACGTCCGGTTCTCACCCGCGACGACCAGGCGCGCCGCCGGATGACCGCCGGCGAGCTTCGCAAACGCGCGGATCAGATCCGGGACGTGCCGCCGGTTGAAGATCGAGCCCGCGTAGAGCACGAGCGATTCGCGAAGGGACTCCGGTCCGGGCGCCGGCGCGTTTGTGGAGGCAAAGCCGTACCGCGTCACCTCGATGCGGCCCGGCGGAAGGCCGGTGTGAAGCGCAATCTCCTGGCGCGAGAACCCGGAGCAGGTCAGCACGGCGACCGAACGAGCGGCGGACCATCGCGTCAGCCAGCGGCGCCGCAGACCCGTGCGCCACGGAAACCACTCGGGATGCGCCATGTAGGACACATCATGGATGGCCACGACGGTCGGGACGCGTAGTCTCAGTGGGGCCGTGTACGCGGGCGCGAAGAACACCGCCAGGCGATCCCGCGCCGCCGCGGACGGCAGTTGGACCTGCTCCCACCAGGTGCCGCCGGAACCCTGGACTTCCCGGATCTCGCAGGCGCTCGCGACCGGATCGCGCGAGAAGGCTTCAGCTTCCCCGCGGCTGCGCGCGGGCACGTACAGGAAGAATCTCCGGCACGGCGCGTCCGGGCGCTGCGCCCAGCGGCGCAGGAGTTCACCGAGATAGCGGCCCACGCCGGTCGGTGCGCCGACGAGCTCACGCGCGTCCACGCCGATACGGAGCAGAGCAGGCTCAGGCATGGGAGAGCGATCGCCGGCGCTCGACCGCGAGCGCATAGGCCTCGCGGGCCGCCAAGGCCGCTGCGCGCCACGTGAATGCGCGTGCGCGTGCGACGCCCCGTGCGGCGAGCGTCCGGGCGAGATTCCGGTCACCAAGCAGGCGGTCCATGGCATCCGCGAGCGCATCGGCGCGCGGCTCGACCAGCAAGCCCGCATCGCCCACGACCTCGGGCAAGGCGCCGCGCGCGGCCGCGACGACCGGCACGCCAGCCGTCATGGCTTCGAGGGCAGGCAGGCCGAAGCCTTCGTGAAACGACGGGATCACGAGCAACACCGCCGATTCGTAGAGCGGGCGCCGCTCGTCCGGTGGCACGTAGCCGATGGCGCGAACACGACCCGCGAGCGGAGGTTCGTTCAGCCGCGCCAGCCATGGGGCGGCGGCTTCGGTGGCCCGGCCGCCAAGGACGAGCGCCGGCGCGTCCGGCCGCCTCGACAGCAGCGCGGCATAGGCCTCGAGCAGCGCGTCGACGTTCTTGCGGGGCTCGAGCGTGCCCAGAAACAGGAGGTGTTGGCCCTCGCGTTCGACGGGCCGCGGCTGCCACGGCGGTGCGCCGGGGGAACAGACCGTGATGCGGTCGCGCGCCACACCAAAGGTCCGCTCGACCTCGGCGGCGGTGAACCGGGAATTGACCAGGACGTGATCGGCGCGCCGGACGTGGGCTGCGGCAAACGCCGGATAGTCGCGCCGGATCTCCGCGCGGGTGCGCTCGGGGTGAGCGAGGAAGTCCAAATCATGCACGGTCACGACCTGAGCAGCCCGGCGCGCCGGCATCAGCAGGGGGTGCAGCGAATGGGCGACGTCGAAGCTTCGTCCGGTCAGGCGCTCGATCGAGGGCCACTCCAGATTGTGCCAGGCGAAGTTCAGAACTCGTACCGGCACGCGCCGGTCGATCACGCCGGCCCCTGGGAGAGCGGTCGCGTCGAGACGGTCCTTCCAGGAGCTCGAGAACAGCGTGATCTCGTCGCCCGCCGGGGCCGGTCCCCCGGATTCAGCGACGAGCGCGCGGGCCAGTCCGTGAACGTACTCCCCGACACCCGACCGCGCTCTGAGCGCCGGCCGGTAGTCAATCAGGATGCGCACCGCCGAGCATCCTAACACAGGCTCCCGGCGGTCTTCCGGAACGGCTGGCGCCGGTGGAATGACGACAACCCCTTGTCTCTCAATACATTGACAGGATTTCGCTCAGCGTGATACCGTTACGAGTTTTACTGGCGCGGGGAGTCGGGACGCATGAAGATCGCGGTCATCGGGACGGGGTACGTCGGGCTCGTGGTCGGGGCCTGCTTCGCGGAGAACGGCAACGACGTCATTTGCGTCGACAACGACCAAACGAAGGTCCGGGGTCTGCAGCGCGGCCGCATCCCTATCTACGAGCCGGGTCTCGAGGAGCTCGTGCGGCGCAACCGCGCTGAGGGGCGCCTGACGTTCACGACGGCCCTCGACCGGGCGGTGCGGGCTTCGCAGATCGTCTTCATCGCGGTGGGCACGCCCATGGGCGAAGACGGGTCGGCCGACCTGCAGCACGTGCTCGACGTGGCGCGCGACGTCGCCCGCGCGATGAAGGGCTACACGGTCATCGTCGACAAGAGCACCGTGCCGGTGGGAACGGCCAACAAGATCCGCGAGGTCGTCCGCCTGCAGACGACGCACCCGTTCAGCGTGGTGAGCAACCCGGAGTTCCTGAAGCAGGGCGCGGCGATCGAGGACTTCATGAAGCCGGATCGTGTGGTCATCGGCGCGGAGGATCCGCGGGCCACCGACATCATGAAGGAGCTGTACGCGCCGTTCACCCGCACGGGCGCGCCGATCATGATCATGGATTGCGCGAGCGCGGAACTGGCGAAATACGCCGCCAACGCCATGCTGGCGACGCGCGTGTCGTTCATGAACGAGATCGCGAACGTGTGCGACGCCCTGGGCGCGGATGTGGATCAGGTTCGGATGGCGGTCGCCTCGGATCGGCGGATCGGTTCGTCGTTTCTGTTTCCCGGCGTCGGCTACGGCGGGAGCTGCTTCCCGAAGGATGTCAAGGCGCTGCTGCGCTTCTCTCAGGATGCCCGGTACGAGTTCGGGATTCTGCGGGCGGTGGAGACCGTCAACGAGGCCCAGAAAGCCCGGATGTTGATGAAGCTGGACGCGCACTTCGGATCGCTCAAGGGACGGCACATCGGGGTCTGGGGACTGGCGTTCAAGCCGAAGACCGACGACATGCGCGAGGCCCCGTCGATCACGATCATCAACGGGCTCCTGGCGCGAGGCGCGAACGTGCACGCGTTCGACCCTGAGGCGGAGCAGGTCGCCCGCGGCATCTTCGGGAGTCGGATCGTCTACGCGCCCGGTTCGTACGACGCGGTGACCGGGGCCGATGCGCTGGTGATCGTGACGGAGTGGAGCGAGTTCCGGCGGCCCGACTTCGCGCGGATGAAGCGCCTCATGCGCGCGCCGGTGATTTTCGACGGCCGGAACATCTACAATCCGGCCACCATGCGGGCCCTGGGGTTCACGTATCACTCGGTTGGGCGGCCGTGAGCGCGGTCATCCTCGTCACGGGCGGGGCCGGGTATATCGGCTCCCACACCGTGAAGGCCCTGACGCGCGCCGGATACGAGCCTGTCGTCTACGACAATCTGTCGGCCGGCCATCGGGAGGCGGTGCAGACGGCCCGGTTGATCGAAGGCGACATCCACGACGGCCCGCGCCTGCGGCAGGTGATGCGGGCGCATCGGATCCGCGCGGTGCTGCACTTTGCCGCGTGGTTGTCGGTCGGTGATTCGGTCAAGGATCCCCGCGGGTACTACTGGAACAACGTCGTGGGGTCACTGTCGCTGCTGGAAGCGATGGCCGCCGAGGGCGTCGGGCAACTGGTGTTCTCGTCGAGCGCCGCGGTTTTCGGCGAGCCGCTGGAGACGCCGATGGCCGAGTCGCACGCGGCGCGCCCGACCAATCCGTACGGCGAGACGAAGCTGGCGGTCGAGCGGGCGCTGCCGCACTACGAGCGCGCCTACGGGCTGCGCGCGATCAGCTTGCGGTACTTCAACGCGGCCGGCGCGGACCCGGACGGCGAGCTTGGCGAGGATCACGACCCGGAGACCCACCTGGTGCCGCGTGCGATCGACGCGGCGCTGGGCGGCGAGCCGCTTTCGGTGTTCGGCGACGACTACCCGTCGCCCGACGGTACGTGCCTGCGCGACTACGTGCACGTCATGGACCTGGCCGACGCGCACGTGCTCGCGCTGGCCGCGCTCGAGCGGGGCGCGGCGACGACGGCCTACAACCTGGGCGCCGGCCGCGCGGTGTCGGTGCGGGAGGTGATCGCCGCGGTCGAACGGGTGGGCGGCCGGCCCGTGCCGTCGCGTGTGGTCGCGAGGCGCGCCGGCGATCCCGGGGTGCTGTACGCGTCGAGCGCCGCCATCGGGCGCGATCTCGGCTGGCAGCTGCGCCACGACGACCTGGACACGATCGTGCGGACGGCCTGGCGGTGGCGCCGGGCGCACCCGCAGGGCTATCGAACGGGAGCGAAGAGCTGATGTCACGCCTGCAGGGCGTGCTGATCGATCCGTTGCTGTCGGTGGTGATGCCCGTCTACAACGAGCGCACGACGATCGAGGAGATGATCTCGCGCGTGCTCGCGGTGCCACTGCGCATCGAGCTCGTCGTCGTCGACGACGGCTCGAAGGACGGGACGCGGGACATCCTGCAGCGTCTCCAGGCCGAGCGCGGGTTCACGCTGATCCTCCAGCCGCGCAATCAGGGGAAGGGCGCCGCGCTCCGCCGGGGCTTTGAGGACGCGACGGGCGATCTCGTCGTCATCCAGGACGCCGACCTCGAGTATTCGCCGGAAGAGTTCCCCGCGCTCATCGAACTCATCTGCCAGGGGCGCGCCGACGTCGTGTACGGCTCACGGTTTCTCGGGCGGCACCGCGTCTTCCTGTTCACGCATTACGCAGGCAACCGGCTCCTCACGTTCATCACCAACGTGCTCTACAACACCATGCTCACCGACATGGAGACCTGCTACAAGGTGATGCGCGCGGAGGTGCTACGGTCCTTCGAGCTCAGATCGGACGGGTTCGGGATCGAGCCGGAGATCACGGCGAAGATCTTCAAGCGCAAGTACCGGGTCTACGAAGTGCCCATCACCTACGACGGGCGCGGATACGAGGAAGGCAAGAAGATCACCTGGCGCGACGGCGTGGTGGCGCTCTGGGTGCTGCTCAAGTACCGGTTCACCGAGTGAACAACTTCCTCCGGCTGCTCGGCTACGCGAAACCGTATCGCGGCCGCTTCATCGCGGCGCTCGCGGCGATGCTCGTCTACGCGGCGGCCGACGCGGGCCTGATCTACCAGGTCAAGTACGTCATCGACGACGTCCTGGGCAACCAGAGCGGACTCGGCCTGGTGTCGGCGGCCATCCTGGCGTTGTACCTCGTCAAGGGTGTTGGCACGTACTTCGCCACCTACCTGATGACCGACGTCGGGCAGCGCGTGGTGAAGGACCTTCGGGACCAACTCTTCCGGCACATTCTGGATCAGTCCGCCGGGTTCTTCCGCCGCAGGACGACCGGGCAGTTGATGTCCCTCGTCACGAATGACGTCAATCAGATCCAGCATGGGGTGTCCGAGACGGTCGGCGATCTGCTGCGAGAGTCCCTCGCGCTCGTCGGCTACTCCGCGCTCCTGTTCATCCTCGACGCGCGCCTGGCGGTCGTATGTCTCACGGGCGCGCCGCTGATTCTCTACCCCCTGGTGCGGTTGGGCCAACGCATCCGGAGCATGACGCGGCGCAGTCAGGAAGCCTTGGAGCAGATCTCGCATCTGACGGCCGAGTCGTTCACCGGTCATCGCATCGTGAAAGCTTTCGGCACCGAAGCGAAGGAGGCTCAGCGCTTCCGTGGGGCGTCGCAGGCGCTGTATCGCATCAATCTGAAGGTGACGAGCGCGCTGGCCGTGCTGCCCCCGCTCATGGAGCTGCTCGGTGGGTTCGGCATCATCGCCGCGGTGTGGTACGGCAGCCGCAAGATCGGCGCGGGCGAGCTGACGACCGGCGAATTCATGACCTTCATCATGTCGGCGTTCATGATGTACGGGCCGGCACGTAAGCTCAGTCGGGTGAATGCCACGCTGCAGCAGGCGATCGGCGCCGCGCAACGCATCTTCGAGATGCTCGACACGCACACCGAAGTGCACGATCGCCCGGCCGCGGCGACCTTGCCGCCCTTGCGGTCGAGCCTCGAGTTCCGACACGTCACGTTCGCGTACGACGATGTGCCGGGTCACGAGATCCTGCGGGACGTCTCGTTCAGCGTGCGAGCCGGGCAGGTCGTCGCCCTGGTCGGCATGAGCGGCGCGGGAAAGACCACGCTCGTGAATCTGGTGCCGCGCTTCTACGACGTCACCGGCGGGGCCATCCTGATCGACGGCGTCGACATCCGCGACGTGACCCTCCGGTCGCTCCGAGCCCAGATCGGGATGGTGACCCAGGAGACGGTGCTGTTCGACGATACGGTCGCCAGCAACATCGCCTACGGCGTGACGGGCGCGACCCACGAGGAGATCGAGGCGGCCGCGCGGGCGGCGCACGCGCATGAGTTCATCGTGACGATGGCCGAGCGGTACCAGACGCGCATCGGCGAGCGCGGACAGCGTCTGTCGGGCGGCCAGCGGCAGCGGCTGGCCATCGCGCGGGCGCTGCTCAAGAACCCGCCGATCCTCATTCTGGACGAGGCCACCTCGTCGCTCGACTCCGAGTCGGAGCAGCTCGTGCAGGATGCGCTGGCGAACCTGATGCTGAACCGGACGGCGTTCGTCATCGCGCACCGGCTGTCGACCGTGCGGCGCGCCGACGCGATCGTCGCGCTCGCGCGCGGCCGTATCGCCGAAATCGGCCGGCACGAGGAACTGCTGGCCCGTCCCACGGGCGTGTACAAGAAGCTCTATCAGTTGCAGGCCTTCGAGGCCCCGGGCGCCGCGCGGCGCGAGCCACAGGTCGATCAGCCCGTCGAAGACCAGTCCGGACGCGCGGCGGGTAAAGAGCTGAGCCGATGATCAAATCGATGACCGGGTTCGCGTCGGGCACGCGCGCGAGCGACGTGGCGACGATCGGCGTGACGGTCCGCAGCGTCAACCATCGCTATCTCGACCTGCAGCTTCGCCTGCCATCGGCGTTCGCGGAAGTCGAGCCGCGGTTGCGGGCGCTGGTGCAGCAGCGGGTGGCGCGGGGCCGGGTCGAGATCTCGGTGGCGGTCCAGGCGCGGCGCCAGCCGGCCGTGGAGGTCCAGCTCAACGAGCCGCTCGTCGACGCGCTGGCGTCAGCGCTCGACCGCGCGCGGGCGCGGGGCGTCGTGGCCGGGCCCATGACGCCGGGAGACCTGCTCCGGGTGCCGCAGGCGCTGACGTTCAAGGAGCAGGCGGACGATCCGGACGACCCGCTGCGCGCGGAAATGGGGGCGGCCATCGAGGCCGCCGTGGTCGATGCGCTCGGCGAGCTCGACGTCATGCGCGCGCGTGAGGGTGGGTTCCTGGGCGACGACCTCGAGGGCCGGCGCCGGACGCTGGCCGATCTCATCGAGCGGATCACGGCGGCGGCCGCGAGCGGCCAGGACGCGTTTCGCGCCGCGCTGGCGGCGCGCGTGCAGGAGCTGACCGGCGATCTGCGCCTCGACGCGGCCGCGGTGGCGCAGGAAGTCGTGCGCCTGGTGGCGCGGTCCGATATCACGGAGGAAGTCGTGCGGTTCCGCGGCCACCTGGATCACTGGCGCGCGCTCGCCGAGTCGCCCGAGTCCTGCGGGCGCAAGCTCGACTTCCTGCTGCAGGAGATGAGCCGCGAGATCAACACCATCGGCTCCAAGGCCGAAGGCGCGGGGCTCCCGGAACTCGTCGTGGACGCGAAGGCCGAACTCGAGCGGATGCGCGAACAGGTGCAGAATGTCGAGTGACTCCCCACAGGCCGGCGGCGGGGGAACGGGCGCCCGCCGCGGACTGCTGTTCATCGTGTCGGCGCCCTCGGGCGCCGGCAAGACCACGCTCGTGGAGCGGCTGGTGGATCGGCTGCCCGACCTCGTGAAGTCGCGCTCCTACACGTCGCGGCCGGCGCGCAAGGGGGAAACCGACGGGGTGGACTATAATTTCATTACGCGCGATCGGTTCGAGGGCATGGTCCGGGCCGGGGAGTTCCTGGAGCACGCGGACGTCTTCGGGAATCTCTACGGCACGTGTGCCGAAGACACCAATCGGCTCCTCGCGTCGGGGCAGGATGTCGTGCTCGTCATCGACGTGCAGGGCGCCCGGCAGGTGCGCGGGCGTGGCCTCGAGAATGTCGCGGTGTTCGTGCTGCCGCCCTCGTTCGAGGTGCTGGAACGCCGCCTCCGCGGGCGCAGCCAGGACACCGAAGAGGCGATCGGCCGGCGGCTCGAAAGGGCGCGTGAGGAAGTGGAGGCGTTCGCGGAGTACGACTACGTGGTGGTGAACGACGACGTGGAGCGCTGCGTGGATCGGTTGGGCGCGATCGTCGCGGCCGAACGCGCCCGGCTGCGATCCGTGAGGCGCGCGATCGAGCCGATTCTGGACAGTTTTCGGACGGTAGGGGAAGACCCGGCGCCCGAGCGCCGATGAGAAAAGGGAAGGGTTCCAGGACATGAGACGGCAGGAAATCGGAAACGCATTCGAGTTCGTCGCGGTGGCAAGCGCGCGGGCGAAGCAGCTCCTGAAAGGCTGTACGCCGCGCGTGGACACTCCGGATGCGACGGAGAAACCCGCGCGCATCGCTCAGCGTGAGGTGCTCGCCGGCGTCGTGAGAAAGATGGAGCCGGAGCCCGCCAAGGAGTAGTCGTTGTCCCTGATCGCGCTCGGCGTCACCGGCGGGATCGGCGCCTACAAGGCGGTGGAGGTCGTGCGCGGGCTCCAGCACGCCGGTCATGACGTCGTGACCGTCATGACCCGCGCCGCGCGACGCTTCGTGGGGCCGCTGACGTTCGAGGCGATCACACGGCGCAGGGTCGTGACCGATCAGTTCGCGCCGGGCGCCAACGCCGACATCGAGCACATCGCGCTGGCGTCGGCGATCGAACTGCTGGTCGTGGCGCCGGCGACGGCGAACATCATCGGGAAGTTCGCCAACGGCATCGCGGACGACTTCCTGTCGAGTCTCTACCTGGCCACGCGCGCGCCCGTGATCATGGCGCCGGCCATGAACACCAACATGTGGGAGCACGAGGCCGTGCGGCGAAACCTGGCGACGCTCGCCGCGCGCGGCGTGCGGTTGGTGGACCCGGGCGAGGGCGACCTGGCGTGCGGTTGGGTGGGCAAGGGCCGTCTCGCGGAGCCAGACGAGATCGTGGCCGCCGCGCTCGACCTGCTGCGGCCGGCTGGCACGCTGGCCGGGACGTGCGTCCTGGTGACAGCCGGTCCCACCTACGAGGACCTCGACCCCGTCCGTTACGTCGGCAATCGATCGAGCGGCCGCATGGGCCTTGCCGTCGCCGCTGAGGCCGCCCGGCGCGGGGCGCGCGTGGTCCTCGTGCTCGGGCCGACGCCGCTTGCGCCGCCGCCCGGCGTCGAAGTCGTTCGAGTCCGCAGCGCGGCCGACATGCACGCGGCCGTGATGGCGCACGCGTTGTCGGCGGATGCCGTCGTGATGGCGGCGGCGGTGGCCGACTACACGCCGGCGGAAGGCGCGAGCGCCGCGAAGGTCGCGAAGCAGGATGGACCACGCACGCGGTCGCTCGTCAGAA
>CAYHSN010000022.1:0-14973 GCA_964359235.1 uncultured Vicinamibacterales bacterium
AAGCCTCGCGAAGGCGCCCGGAGCTTCACGCGAAGGCGGAAGGTCCGCCTCTACCGTCCAACTCGTTCCTCGTTCCCCGTTCCCCGTTCTTCATTCCTCGTTACTCGTTACTCGTTACCTCTCCTCTGGCCGCCTTCAGCGTGTTTCGGAGCAGCATCGCAATCGTCATCGGCCCGACGCCTCCGGGCACCGGCGTCAGCGCGCCGGCGACCTCGGCCACGGCCGGGTGGACGTCACCGACCACAAGCGACCCGCGCCGCTCGAACGCCGCGAGCCTCGGTGACGCCCGCCCGAACAGTCGCTCCACGTCGTCGCGACTCGTCAGGCGGTTGATGCCCACGTCGACCACGGTCGCGCCCGGCTTGACGAGATCCTGCGTGACGAACGCGGGCCGCCCGATCGCCGCGACGAGAATATCCGCGGTCGCCGCCACGGCGCCGAGATTGCGCGTGCGCGAGTGGCAAATCGTGACAGTCGCGTGACGGTGCAGCATCAACAGGGCCATCGGTTTGCCCACGATGTCGCTGCGACCGATGACCACCGCGTGCGCGCCGCTGATGGCCACCTTCGCGTGGTCGAGCAGCTCGATGACCCCGCTCGGCGTGCACGGCACCAGCGTCGGCCGGTTCTGCACGAGACGTCCGACGCTGATGGGATGGAACCCGTCCACGTCCTTGCGCGGATCGATCGCGTCGACCACCCGCCGCGCCGCATCCGATCCCATCGCGTCCGGCAGGGGGTCCTGCACGAGGATCCCGTCGTGCCGATCGCTCCGATTCAGGCGCTCGACCAGCGCGAGCACGTCCTGCATGCTGGCGGTCGGCGGCAGCCGATGCACATCCACCCAGAGACCGGCCTCGGTGCCGGCTTTCTGTTTGCCGCTCACGTAGATCTCGGAGGCCGGGTTGTGGCCCACCAGCACGATGCCCAGCCCCGGCGGCCGGCCCGCGCGCCTCGTGAACGCCTCGACTTCGGGCCGCAGCGATTCCCGGATCGCGGCGGCGATGGCCGTGCCGTCGAGCATCCGGGCGGTCATGAATCCGTCCCTCGTCCAGCCACCGCCTCCAGCTCGCGGAGGCTCTCGGGCGGGCCGAGCACGACGAGCTGATCGCCGGCGTTCATCACCATGTCCGGCGAGGGGTTGAACTCCATGTGGCCGTTGGCGCGCTGGATGGCGACGACGATCGCCCGGAAGCGCTGCCGCAGGTTGGCTTGCAGGATCGAGCGGCCCGCCAGCTCGGACGTCGCGTGAAGCTTGACTTGCTCCATCGCCAGCTCCAGGTTCTCGGAACTCGTGGCGAGCGTCACGAAGTCGACGACCGCGGGCCTGATCGCGGTTTGCGCGATCTGCAGCGCGCCAATCTGGTAAGGCGAAATCACTCGGTCGGCGCCGGCCCTGACGAGCTTGCGCTGGGCCTCGTCGCTCTCCGCGCGCCCGACGACGAACAGATCGGGCCTCAGAAGCCGCGCGGTCAGCACGATGTACACGTTCTCGGCGTCCGTGCCGACGGCCGCGATGAGTCCCCGCGCCCGCTCGATCCCGGCGCGCGTGAGCACATCCTCCGTCGTGGCGTCGCCGGAAATCGCGAGGTGGCCCGCCTCTGTCGCCGTCTTGGCGCGCACCGGATCCAACTCGATGATCAGAAACGGCACGCGCTGGCGCTGGAACTCGATCGCGATGATCGACCCGATGCGGCCGAATCCGCAGACAATGAAGTGCTGTGTCAGTTGGTTCTGCATACGCTCGCGACGCCGCTCGTGCCAGCGGTCGTGCAATTCCCCTTCGACAAGCAGGGCCATCAGCACCGACAGCGTGTACAGCGCCGTGCCGACGCCGACGATGATGAGAACGATGTTGAAGGCCCGGCCAGCGGCCGAGAGTTCGTGCACCTCGCGGTAGCCGATGGTCGTGACGGTCGTCAGCGTCATGTAGAACGCGTCCCACGCGCTCCAGCCTTCGATCCACACGAAGCCGAGCGTGCCGAACACGAAGACGCCGACGAAGAGGAGGAGAGCCAGACGGTGGCCGCGCAGCCACCAGTGCCGGGAGCCGGACTCGGCAGCCGGAAGCGCTGAAGTCAGGCGCGACACGTGCGCATTATACACACGTGATTCGCGGGCCCACGTGCAAACCGTCGGCACCGGCGCGTCACCCGCCGAGGCGGTCGATGTACGCGCGGACGCACCGTGCCGGATCCCCGGTAGCCAGGAGATCCGAGATGATGGCAACCGACCGGGCGCCCGCGGCGATCGCCTCCGGCGCGTGCTCCAGGGTGATGCCGCCGATCGCGACAATGGGCTTCCCCGGCATCCGGACGCGCGCCGCGCGAATCATCTCGAGGCCGACCGGCGCATAGCCGGTGTCCTTCGTGCCGGTGCCGAACACCGGCCCCACCGCAAGATAGCTGGCTGGCGCTCCGGCCCCGGCGTCGATCTCGGCGACGGTGTGGGTCGACAACCCCACGATCGCGCCATCGCCCACGAGCGCCCTCACGTGGCGGACGGGCAGATCGTCCTGCCCCACGTGCACGCCCGCCGCGCCCGACAGCCGCGCCAGATCTGCCCGATCGTTGACGATCACCAGCGCGCAGTACGGTTCCGCCAGCCGGACGATGTCGTCGCAAAGCGCCAGGAGCGGCCCGCTGGGCTCGGTCTTCGCGCGAATCTGGACGAGACGCGCCCCGCCGTCAAAATACGCCCGAGCGAGATCCACCGGCGCCCAGCCGTGGCGGCGCGCGAGGACGGTGTCGAGGATGGCGTAGAGGGGAGGAAGTGCCAAAGCAGATTGCAGATTGCAGATTGCAGATTGTAGATTGCCGAATGCTGAATGCTGAATGCCGAAAGTCGAATGCCGGAGGCCGGATGAACTGTGCGTAGAACTGTGCGTAGGGGCCGAGCTTGCCTGCCCTGAGCGGCGTCGAAGGGCTCGGCCCGATCAGACGGCTTCGGCCAGCGAACTGCTGTCCTTGCGCTCGGTCAGGAATCGTTCCATGAAGTGGGTGTTGAGGCGGCCCGCGATGAAGTCCGGATCCGACAGGATCTTCAGGTGCAGCGGAATGCTCGTCTTGACGCCCTCGATCACGGTCATCTCGAGGGTCCGCCGCATGCGGGCGATGGCCTCCTGCCGGTCGCGCCCGTGCGTGATGATTTTCGCGATGAGCGAGTCGTAGTAGGGCGACACGACGGCCTCGGAATGCGCGAAGGTGTCGACACGCACGCCCGGACCGCCTCCCACGCTGAACACGTGAATGACGCCGGGGCTCGGCGTGAACGTCTCGGGGCACTCCGCGTTGATCCGGCACTCGATGGCGTGGCCCGTGAAGGTCACGTCGCCCTGCTTGAACGACAGCCGTTCCCCGGCGGCGATGCGGATCTGCTCCTTCACGATGTCGACGCCCGTCACCATCTCGGTCACGGGGTGCTCGACTTGCAGGCGCGTGTTGGCCTCGAGGAAGGAGAAGTGCCCGCTCTGGTCCAGCAGGAACTCGAACGTGCCCGCGTTGGTGTATTGCACGGCGCGCGCCGCGTCGACGACCGTCGCGCCGAGCCGCCGCCGCATCTTGTCGGTCAGGGCCACTGACGGCGCCTCTTCCAAGAGCTTCTGGTGGCGCCGCTGGATCGAGCACTCGCGTTCGCCGAGGTGCACGACGGCGCCGTGATGATCGCCGAGCACTTGCACCTCGATGTGCCGCGGGCTCTCGACGTACTTCTCGAGGTAGACGTCCCCCACGCCGAACGCCGCCTGCGCTTCCCGCTGCGCGGTCTTGAGCGCGCGGCTCAGGTCCGCCGGCGCGCGGACGATGCGCATCCCGCGACCGCCCCCGCCCGCGACCGCCTTGACGATGATCGGGAAGCCGAGCTCCCGGGCGACCTTGGCGGCCTGCTCGTCCGCCTCGACGGGCCCGTCGCTGCCGGGCAGCACCGGCACGCCCGCCTTCTTCATGGCCCGGCGGGCACGCGACTTGTCGCCCATCAACCGGATCACCGTGGCGTCGGGTCCGATGAACCTGATGTGGCAGGCCTCGCAGACCTCGGCGAGATATGCGCTCTCGGAAAGAAACCCGTAGCCGGGATGAATGGCGTCGGCGCCGGTGATCTCGGCCGCGCTGATGATCGCTGGAACGTTCAGATAACTGTCGAGGCTCCGCGGGGGCCCGATACACACGTCCTCATCCGCGAAGCGCACGTGCAGCGAGTGCTCGTCCGCCTCGGAGTAGACAGCGACCGTCTTGATGCCGAGCTCGCGGCAGGCGCAGATGACTCTGAGCGCGATCTCCCCGCGGTTCGCAATCAGTATTTTCTTGAACATGCCGCCTCACCCGAGCTTGACGGCGAACAGGCGTTCGCCGTACTGCACGGGCTGACCGTTCTCCACGTAGATCTTGACGATCTCGCCCTCGTACTCCGACTCGATCTCGTTCATCAGCTTCATCGCTTCGATGATGCAGAGCACCTGGCCCTTGCGAACCCGCGCGCCCACCTCGACAAACGGCGGCGCGCCAGGCTCGGGCGCCAGGTAGAAGGTGCCCACGATCGGCGATTTCACGACGGCCAGCTCGAGCGACTCGCCCTCGTCGGACTCGGCGGCGACCGCCGTGCCACTTGCCAGGGCCGCGACTTCCCGGGACGACACCGAGACCGGCGCCGCCGCGATGACTGGAACGCCAGCCGCGGCTGCCGGTTGCACCAGGAGGTGGCCGGGTGCCCCCTTCTTGATGCGGACCTTCAGGCCATCGCGCTCCAGCTCGAACTCGGCGAGCTCGTGCTCGCGAACGAGATCCAGGATCTGCTTGATGTCGTCGAATTCCATGCTAGGTGATCGTCAGGGTCCGGGGTACGTCGGTCAGCAGCTCGCAGCCGTCCGCCGTGACGAGAACGTCGTCTTCGATCCGCACGCCGCCGAAAGACTGCCTGGTAGAGTCGAACCAGCTCTTCCGTAGGCTCGCCTACTGAAACCGTCCGAGTCAGGTCGACGCAGTATCCGTCGTACACCCCCCCGAAGTCCAGCACCAGGGGGCCCTGGGCCCGAGGCGGCGGTCACTGGGCCGCGCGTGTGGCAGGGCACTATCAGGACCAGAGGCCACGATGGTCTCGAAGGCGGGGCGCTCGAAACCGGCCCTCCGCAGGGCATGGTCGATGTCGGCCGCCACCTCGCGCTCAGTTCGGCCCTGGCGCACGAGCCCGAGCACCTTCCCGACGAGCCCAGCCAGGCGCGATCCGGCCTCGCGCAGGACGCCGATTTCAAAACTGTCCTTGATCACGCGCTCGCGCTCGATCGTCCGTTCGGTGGATACCAGCTCGGTCCCGCGCTCCGGGGCCGACCGGAACGCCCCGAATGCCCTGGTCAGGGACGAAGTCTCGCGCGCGCGCGGCTCTGCTTGGCCGTCAGGATGGCGTCGAGCAGGCGTTCCAGATCGGCGAGCACCGGATCCGCCCGCTGGGGCGGCGGGTCCGGCGGCCGGGCGGGTTGAGCCGCCGTACGGAGGGCGTCCTGCAGGTGATTGAGGGACAGCGCGTTACCCGCGCGATCGTCGGGCGGCGCGGCGGTCTCGCAGGCCAGGGCGTTGTGCTCGGTGATCTCGAGCGCGGATCGATACTGCTCGGTGGCTTCGGGGATCTCTCCGCGGCGATGATGGATTTCCGCGAGACCGCGAATGGCCGCCAGGTTCTCGGGCGCGGCTTCCAGCACGCGCTCGAGCTCGGCCCGAGCCTCGTCGAGGACGCCGACTTCGATAAGCGCGCGCCCGAGCGTCACGCGCGCGGAGAGATAGGCCGGGTGGCGCGCGAGGCCGGTTCGGCAGACCTCGATGGCCTCCGGGTACCGGCCCGCGCGGCGGTATTCCTCGGCGAGCACCGCGAAGGCGATCGACGTGGGATCGGCCTTGACGCGGCGCTCGAGCTGCTCGATCGAAGGATGCTCAGGCATCCCTTACGAACTCACGACGACGTCCTTCGTGATCGTCGCGGTCTTCCCGGCGGCGTCGGTCACCGTCAGGCGCACGACGTAGGTTCGCTCGGGCGTAAACTTGTGCTGCGCGATCGGCGCGTTGCTGCCGTATTCGTCAAACGTTCCATCGCCCCAATCCCACCGGTACTTGACGATGCCGGCCGGGCTGGACGACTCGGTCGCATTGAAGGTCACCAGGTCGTTGGGCTGCGGGTCGCTCGGCGAGAAGGTGAACGACGCCCTGACGCCGCCAGATCCACCCGTGGTCACGGCCACGGTCTTGGACGTTGTGCCCTTCTTCCCGACATCGTCAGTGACTGTCAGCGTGACGACGTAGGTGCCCGGCGTGTCGTAGGTCTTCTCGACGTTCATGCCCGACCCGCTGGTCCCGGCACCGAAGTTCCAGTCGTAGGAGACGATCCGTCGGCCCGTGGCCGCCTTCGACTTCGCGGCGGTGAAGAAGATCGCCTGCCCCGTCGCCGGCGCGGTCGGCGAGAAGTCGAAGTCGGCTGTCGGCGGTGTGCTCTCTGCCGGCGCCACCGTCTTCGAGGTCGTCCCCTGGCGGCCGAGATCGTCGGTCACGGTCAGCGTGACGGTGTAGGTACCCGCGGTGCCGTACGTCTTCTGAACGGTGACTCCCGAACCGGTCGTGCCGTCGCCGAAGTTCCAACTGTAGCTGGTGATGGTACGGCCGGGCGCCGGCTGGGACTTCGCGGCGTTGAAGAACACCGGCTCGTTGACGAGCGGCGCCGCCGGCGAGAAGTCGAAGCTGGCCGTCGGGTCCGCGATCGTGGCCACGGCGACGGTCTGAGGATCGGACGACACACTGGTGCCGCGATCGTCCGTGACCGTGAGCCTGACGCTGTAGGTGCCTCCGGTCTGGTAGGTATGGTTCACCTTCACGCCGGTGCCGGTCGTGCCATCGCCGAACTCCCACGCAAAGGTGACAATCGTGCCGTCAGGGTCAGTCGACGAGGACGCATCGAACGTGATCGGCGTCTTCTCGGTGGCCGGCTGCGACCAGGTGAAGCTCGGCACCGGTGGCTGGTTGGGCGGCAGGATGATCCCCGAGGGGAGCAGCCGAATGGTGGCGCGGCGGAACTGGGTGTTCGCGTAGTCAGCCCCAATGGGCCTGACGATGATGTACACGCCCTCGCCGTTGTCCACCGGCTCGGACTGCACGGGCGCGGTGTAGGTGACGGTGGCGCGTCCATCGGACGCCGTCGTGGTGTTCCTCGTCGACAGCGTGCCGAAGTCGATGATCCGCCAGCCTTCCGGGTGAGTCGAATCCGGCAAGGCGGAATCCAGCCGCAGGGACACGTTCGCGACGGCCTGCCCCCTGCCGTCGCGGGCGACGATGGTAATCACCGCGCGCGAGGCGCCGTCCATTGTCAACGTATCGGGATAGACTGAGACGGTCAGCGACAGCCCCAGCTCGGACGGCCCGACGAAGCCCGGCAGGGACTGGTCCTTCAAGGTGCACCCGACCGCGACCGCCAGGGCCGCGATCGCGACCGCGAGTCCGAATCTCGTGCGTGTTCTCGCCATAACGTCCTGACCGGCGCCAGGCGCCAGCCCCTCGTTCCGGGGAGCTCCAAACACCCTCAGCTCGTTGCGTCTATTCAGGGTCGCCCCAGTCGGCGAAGTTCACCGTGATGTACCCGATCGCGCTCACGGGGACGCCCGTCTGATCGTGCCCATAGAAAGTCACTTCGGCGATCGTCGAAATCACCAGCGCGCCTCCGAGCCCCACCAGCGCGCGAAGCGGGGCCTCGAGCTTGGCCTGCGCCCGGACCAGCGTGAACGAGCCCGAGGTGGTGCCGCCCACGGCCGTGAACGTCATGCCCCCCTCGATGGGATACGGCACGTCGACGCCCGCCGTGTTTCGTCCGTCGCTGCGCTTGTAGACGATCCGGTAGCGCGTGACCGTGATGTAGTTGGTCTGCGTCGGCGTGTTGGGCGCCGACGGCGAACCGAAGTCCTTCAACCCGAGCCGGATGCTCACTACGCCGACGTCTTCGAACGGCGATCCCTTCGTCAGCACGTCGGATTGGAGGAAGTTGCTCAACTCCGACGGCGTCGCGCCCGGCGCGCCGCGAAGGCTGTCGATAATCATGTAGGACGCGCTGCGCCCCGACTCGGTCAGCGGACCGCACGCCGGTCCCGACACCAGCGCGATAACGGCGACCGCCAGCCATCGCGCCGAGCCCCAAACGGCTTTGCGTCTCAGGTGATTCTCTGCCTGCATGGCCCTAGCCCCTCAGGATCCGCGGCGTGATGAAGATCAACAGCTCGCGGCTCTTGTCGTTCGCCTCGTCGCGCCGGAACAACCAGCCGAGCAGAGGGATCTTGTGAAGCAAGGGCACCCTGGCATTCTGCGTCGTCTCCTCGCTCACGAAGATGCCGCCGATCACCGTCGTGGCGCCGTCGCTCACCTGCACCGACGTAATCGCGCGCTGCGTGTCGATGGGCGGGATGTTGTTCACCTGCCGGCTGTAGTCGGGCGTCGCGTTCTCGAGAATGATCCGCATGATGACCGTGTCGGCCGACGTAATTTGCGGGGTGACCTTGAGCGTCAGGGCGGCGTCCTTGAACGTGACCGTCACGGTGTTGTTCGCGACGGTCTGTACCGGAATCTGCACGCCCTGCGTCATCTCGGCTTCCTGGTTGTTCTGCGTCGTGACGCGCGGCGTCGAGAGAATGCGGCCCTTGCCCGAATTCTCGAGTGCGGTGAGCGCGACGTCCAGATTGAACGACCCGTTGACCGACTGCATCAGCAGGCCGATCCCCGACGTCGCGGCGGACGCACCCAGGTTGACGGCCGTGCCGAACTTGTCGAGCGCCGAGGCGCGCGGGTCGACGGGCCCCAGCGTCCCGCCGACTCGCCCCTCGAGCACGCCGCGGTTCGGAAAGCCCCAAGGCGTCGTATTGCCCATCTCGGGCGCCATGCGGCCGTTGAGACCCCACCGCACCCCGAGCGCGCGCGCGAAGTCGCGCGAGGTCTGGACGATGCGCGCCTCGATCTCGACCTGCGGCTCGGGGCGATCGAGATCGGCGATGAGCCGCTCGGCCGTGTCCAGCTTCGGCTGGAGGTCCTTGATGATGAGCGTGTTCGTGCGCTCGTCAACCTGCACTTCCCCGCGCTGGGAGAGCACGGAGCGGGTGATCAGATCCTTGAGGTTGTTGGCCTTCGCGTAGCTCAGGGACTTGGTGATGACGGTGAGCTCGCCGGCGAGCTCCTGCGCCTCGGCCAGCTTCCGGCGCGCGGATTCTTCCTCGGCGAGGACCGCGAGCGGCGCGATGCGCACCACGTTGCCGTCGACCGAGTATCCGAGCTTGTTCCCGCGCAGGATGATGTCGAGCGCCTGATCCCACGGCACTTCGTTCAGCAGGACGTCGACGGTCCCCTGCACGGCGGGATCGATCACCATGTTGAGCCCGCTGACCTCCGGGGAGGCGAACAGACGCAGCACGGAGCGGAGATCGGCGCCCTGGAAGTCGAACGAAATGGGCTGCCCCGAATAGCGTTGCGAGCCCGGCTGCGGCTCGGGCAGCGGGGGCGTCTGCGCGGGTGCCTGCCGGGGCGGCGCCAGAACCTGAGCCGACGGCGGGGCCGTGTGCGTCACGGGAGCGCGGCGCGGGGCTGTTGAGGTGGCGGGCGAACCCGCCGCGCGTCTGATCGCGAGCGGTTCGACTGCGGGCGCAGCGGGCGCTGGAGGCGCTGTTCGAGCCGGCGGCTCGGCCGCCACGACCGCAGCCGGCGGTGGCGCGGCGGTCGATGCCAGAGCCAGAGCCGAGAACGGATCGATGGCGTCCGCGGCTGACACGGCCTCCGACGAGGCGCCGCCCTGCGCAGCGACCGCAGCCTGATCCGGAGCGGTCGGCGCGGCGGTGTCGAACACGATCGCGAGGTCCTGACCGTCAACGCCGCTGCGCTCGAGACGGTACGGCACCATGCGCTCCAGGTCGACGACGACCCTCGTCACGAGCGGCGTCTGACTGTGGCGCGCGATGCGGACGCGCTGCACGGGATCGCCGGGGCCCATGGTCTGCGCGGGTGCGTTCGATTCGACGCCCGGAAAATCCAGCACGACGCGCGGCGGCAGATCCGTCGCCTCGATCACGCGGGAGGGCTCGAGGCGACCGTTCCCGCCGAGCGTCACGGCCACCCCGCCCGGACGGACCGCCATGCCGACCGATTTCAAGCTCGTCGCCATCGGCATCGGCAGCGGATCGCGCGGCGGCGCCGACGTCTTCGCTGCCGGAGTCTCCGCCCCGGCCGGTGCGGCCGACCCGCGGGCAAACTCCACCCGAATCGTGTTGCGCGTGCTGCGCACGCGGTGCGGTGTGGGCGCCGCGAGCTCCAGCCGCACGCGGGCGAACGACCCGCCGTCCGGCTCCTTCAGCTCTTCGACGCTCATCGTCCGCACGGGCCCTTCTGAAAGCTGAGACGCACGCCTGGCCGCCGCGCCCACCGCGACGTCCCGCAGGTCCACGAGCACGGTCAGCGGGTCGGGCCGCTTGATCGTGTACGCGACCGGCTCGGTGGCCTCAATCAGGACCGTCTGGCCGTTTCGATCGCTTCGGGCCGAGACGCCGACCAGACGGACCGGTGCGCTGCCTGCCAGCGCCGCGGCGCCAGCCACCGCCGTGAGGCAGGCGAACACGATCGGCCTCGCCAGCGCGCCAGGGAGCCGCATCACTTCCCCTCCTGCATCGCCCTCAAAGGCTTGCGCACCTCTCGCTGCTTGACGAGCGAGAGCGGATCGTTGACTTCCTGCGAGAACACCACCGCGTCGTCGGTGATGGCCTTGATCGTACCGTCGAACAACCGCTCGTTCGCACGCACGATGAACGTCTTGCTGTCGGGCGCCTGCAGCATCGCCACGAACCCCCGTGGAGTCTTCACGATGCCCTTAATCATGATTTCGCCGATGAGCAGGCCCGCAAGACCCTCCGGTCGATTCGCCGGACCCCGCAGGTCAAACCCGCGTTGGAGCAGGCTCACGAACGGATCCCGACGTCCTTCCGTGTTGTACGAGTAGGCTTCGGCGGGCGGTGCTCCCGGGCCCGCGGGCGCCGGCGCGGCCGGCTTCGCCACAGGTGGTTGCGCTGGCGGCGCCGGCTGAACAGGGGGCGCTTTCTGCGCGGCGGGCGGCACGGCGGGCGCCGGCTGCGGCGTCGCCGGTTTCTGCGGCACTTGCGCGGCAACGGGGCCCGCCGCGATCAGGCACGCCAACACGAACGACGTCACGGCCGCGCGCCGCGCGGGTGCTCCCACGTTGCCCGCCCGCCGACGCCGTCCGAAGCTGCTGACCATCATCTACCGTCTCACCGGAGCCGGCGGCGCGCCTGCGGCCGGCGTCCCTGGGGCCGCTGGCAGCGGGGTCTCCAGCAGCACGAACGTCCGCGCGGTGCAGCCGGCGACGATCGTCGCGTTGGCTTGCTGCTGCCCCTTGGCCTTGATTTCCACGTCGCTGATCGTGATCAGGCGGGGGAACTTGCTCACCTTGTCGAAGAAGAGCCCGAGATTGTGGTACGTGCCCTCGAGCTCGAGCTTGAACGGCCACTCCGAGTGGATCTGCTTGGTCACCGTGGCCTGCGGCACGAAGGACTGAATCGACAGGTTCGACTGCGTCGCCAGTGTCTGCACGCGGCGCAACAGGTCGGCGTAGTCTTTCTGATCCGGCAGGATCGCCTTGAGCGCATCGAGCCTGGTCAGCAGATCCGTGACCTGCGCCTGGAACTCGGGCAGCCGGCGCGCGGTGGCGAGCCCCTTGTTGATGTCGCCGCGCAACTGATCCAGCCGCTGCTGCTTGGCGATGAGCTCGGTCTGCACATCGGCGACGTAGAAATTGTAGAACCCGAACACCCCGAGGCCGCACACGATCACGAACGCGCCAATCTGGCCGTACCACGGGAGATGGGTCAGGCTCAGCTGCATAAAGATACGTCCCTACCCCTATCGGTCTCAGGCCCCGTGGCGTTACCTCGAAGGCGAAGAAGCCACCGGTGCCGAAAACTGCGCTTTCACCGTGAACCGGACCAGTTCGGCCGCGCCGGCCTGGGCCTGCATCTGGCTGGTCACGATCTCGACAGGCCGTGTGAAGTAGCCAGAGGTCTCCAGGTTCGCGACGAAGTCCGAGAGCGCCGTCAGCGAGTTTGTGAGGCCCTCGATCAGCATGCCGCCGTCCTTCTTGTCCTCGGTCATCTGGGTCAGCCAGAGCCGGTCCGGCAGCGCCCGGCTCACCTCGTCGAGCAGGTGCACCGGCCCGGTCTGCCCCTTGCGCAGCTCCTCGATGAGGGCGACACGCTGCTGCAACTGCGCCTTCTGCGTCTCGAACTTCTGGACCTGCGACAGCACTTCGCGCAGCCGCACCGTTTCCTGCTCGGCCGCCGCGATATCACGGTCCAGCCGCCGGTCTTCCTGCTGCAGCCACCAGAACCACCAGATGATCCCGACGGCCGCGACGACCAGGATGACGCTGCAGGCAATCGTCAGCTTCTGCCCGACCGATAGCCCGCCCCGGCGCTTGGGCTTCTCACGCTCGGCGGCCAGCAGGTTGATGCGGATCATCGGTCGCCCACTCGCCGCAGCGCCAACCCGACGGCCACCGCCGCCGTCGGCGCGATGTCGGCCGGATCGCCGCCGAATTTCTTCGCGTCGAACGCGATCTTCCTGAACGGATCGAACGCGTCGACCACCGCCTCGAAGCGCTCGCCCAGTAACTCGGTGAAACCCTCGGCGCGCGACGCGCCGCCGCTCACCATGATGCGATCGATGCGGTCGGAGGAGGCCGTCGCCTTGAAGAAGTCGAACGTCTTCTGGATCTCCAGCATGACGTTCTCGGTCACCGCGCGCAGCACCGGCCGGGCGTCATCGTAGGTGGCGCCTTCGACGTCCTGACCGCGTTTCAGCAGGTCCGCGTTCTCGAACGGCAGGTTCAGTTCCTTCTGCAGCGCTTCGGTGTAGGCGTTGCCGCCAATCGAGATGTCTCGCGTAAACACCGACTGGTCGCCGTTCAGGATGTTGATGTTGATGGCGCTGGCGCCCGCGTTGAGCAGCACCACGACCTGGCCCGCTTCGATGCCGTAGTTCATCTCGTACGCGTTCTGCAGCGCGAACGCGTCGACGTCGACGATGACCGGGGCGCGCCCGGCCTGCGAGATGACGCCGGTGTAGTCGGCGATCTTCTCCTTTTTCGCCGCCACCAGCAGGACGTCCATCGTCCCCTTGCCGCCGGCCGCCTGGCCGCTCTCGAGAATCTGGTAGTCCAGATTGACGTCCTGGATGTCGAACGGGATGTACTGCTCCGCCTCCCAGTAGATCGATTCGGAGAGTTCTCCTTCGGTCATGACCGGCAGCGTGATCTTCTTGACGATGACGGCGTTCCCCGAAAGCGAGGCCGCCACCTCCCTGATTCGGATCTTCCGCGAGTCGAACAGCCGGCGGATCGAGTCGGCGACGGCCGTGGCGTCGATGATCGCCCCGTCGACGATGCTGTCAGGAGGTACCGGCTCGGTGCCGAAGGCGGCGACCTTGTAGGACTTGCCGGACCCTTTCAGCTCGACGGCTTTGACTGCCGAAGAGCCGATGTCCAGGCCCACGACCGACTTGGCTCTGCGAAACACTGTGCAATCTCGGGAAATCTTGTTAAACTATTGAATCCAAACGACTTAAAACCTAACAGAAAGCGGCACTTATGTCAATTCCTGGCGTAGCTCAGACACCGACACTGGCGAGCTTCCAACGCAAGGCGAATGCCAGCCGACGGCCTCAAGACAGCACCTCGAAACGAGCCTCAATTCGGGCTTTGGGTGGCGAATTCTGCGATCGATCCGGCAAGTGCGGGTTGCATCTGCTTACAGTCCTGTTAGCCGATGACGGAATTGTTCCCACCCTCGCGCCGCCTGGCGCGTTCAGTGAAATCATCGGCGCGGGAGCGCGGCTTCATCAGGGCCTCGGCCGGTTGACACATTCGCTAATCCTCGGTATCTTTATGGTTTGCCGTCCTTTGGGGGGACGCTGAAAGGGAACTCATGCCTACGTTGACGCCCACCCCGAGCGGCGTGGCGCGGAAGTGGCACGTCATCGACGGGGAGAACCAGGTGTTGGGGCGGATCGCCTCGAAGGCGGCGCGCCTGCTCCAGGGCAAGCACCGGTCGTTCTACACGCCGTATCTGGATCTCGGCGACCACGTGGTCGTCATCAATGCGGCGCGGGTCAAGCTGACGGGCCGCAAGGAAGTGCAGAAAGTCTACCGCCAGCACAGCGGGTACGAAGGCGGATTGCGCGAGGAGCGGGCGAAGGACGTCCGGGCGCGGCGGCCGGTCCGCATGGTCGAAGAGGCTGTGCGCGGCATGCTGCCGAAGACGAAGCTCGGCGACGCGATGTACCGCAAGCTGAAGGTGTACGAGGGCCCGAATCACCCGCACGCGGGCCAGAAACCCACAAACTACGAGGTTGCGTAATTGGCGGTCATTCAGTTTTACGGCACCGGCCGACGGAAAACCTCAACGGCGCGGGTGTTTCTCCGGCCCGGGCAGGGCGCCATCATGGTCAACTACGGCCCGGTGGAGCGCGCCTTCCCCACCGAGGCGTTGCGGACGCAGATCAAGCAGCCGCTGCTCGTGACGGAAACCGCCGATAAGTTCGACCTGCTGATCACGACGGCCGGCGGCGGCATGTCCGGGCAGGCCGGCGCCATCAAGCTCGGCATCGCGCGGGCGCTCGTGCAGTACAACGCCGAGCTGCGGTCGCGCCTGAAGAAGGCCGGCCTGCTCACGCGCGATCCGCGCATCAAGGAGCGGAAGAAGTACGGCATGGCGGGAGCGCGCAAGCGCTTCCAGTTCAGCAAGCGGTAGCGAGCGCGGAGCGGCGCGGGGCGAAGGGGGCCCCCGCCCCTCGACGAGCTCGGGGCGCTCTGAGCGTGTCGAAGAGCGCAAGCGACGCGCCAGGCGGGGCGCAGGCGCCTTCGCCGGCTTCGGGCGCCTCCGCAGAGCTTCGGCGACCCTGGACGAAGCTC
>CAYHSN010000023.1:0-2205 GCA_964359235.1 uncultured Vicinamibacterales bacterium
CCCCCCCCCCCCCCCGGGGGCGGCCCGCCCGGGGGGCCCTGCTGGGGGGGGGGCCCTCCCGCCGCCCCCCACGACGGACGACGGAGACACTCGCATGCGGCCAACTTTGAGACTGCTCGACGATGGGCTCGTCGAGCGCATTCTCGGCGAGGCGCGCGATCTCCTGTACGCGCTCGGCGTCGAGATCCACAACCCGGCCGTGATCGACCTGCTGGCCGATCACGGCGCGCGCGTCGATCGATCGTCACAGCACGTCTGGCTCGACGGGTCGATCGTCGATCGCGCGATCGAGACCGCGCCGAGCGGCTTCAAGCTGTACGACGTCCACGGCCACGAGACGCACCACTTCTGCGGCGACAAGGTCCACTTCACGCCGGGGTCGGCGGCCATCAACATCCTCGACGGCGAGACGGGCGCGATCCGGAAGCCGACGACGGCCGACTACATCCGTTACGTCAAGGTCGTGAGCGGCCTCCCGCACATCGCCTCGCAGAGCACGGCGTTCATTCCGGCCGACGTGCCGAGCCGCATCTCAGACTCCTACCGCCTTTATCTGAGCCTGCTCTACGGCGAGAAGCCCGTCGTGACGGGCGCGTTCACGATTGAAGCCTTCGAGATCATGAAGGACCTGCAGCTCGCCGTGCGCGGGAGCGAACAGGCGCTCGGCGAAAAGCCGCTCGCGATCTTCTCCTGCTGTCCGACGGCGCCCATCAAGTGGAGCAACGTCACCAGCCAGAACGTCATCGATTGCGCGCGCTGTGCGATCCCCGTCGAGTTCGTCTCGATGCCGCTCTCGGGCTTCATGTCGCCCGTCACGCTCGTCGGCTCGCTCGTACAGCACACGGCCGAAACGCTGAGCGGCCTCGCGATCAGCCAGCTCGCCAGGCCCGGCACGCCGGTCCTGTGGGGCGGCTCGCCGGCCATCTTCGACATCCGCTACGAAACGACGCCCATGGGCGCGATCGAGACGATGATGATCGACTGCGCGTACAGCGAGATCGGGCACTTCCTGGGCCTGCCGACGCAGGCCTACATCTCGCTGAGCGACGCGAAGCAGCTCGACGCGCAGGCCGGGCTCGAGACGGGCATCGGCGCGACGCTCGCCTCGCTCTCGGGCATCAACAGCGTCTCCGGTCCGGGCATGCTCGACTTCGAAAGCTGCCAGAGCCTCGAAAAGCTCGTCGTCGACAACGAGATCTGCGGGATGACGAAGCGCCTCGTGCGCGGCATCGAGCCGCGCGACGACTTCCCGGCGCGGCCGATCTTCGAGGAGCTGATGCGCGAGAAGCACCTGCTCATCGCGAAGCACACCCGGCGGCACTTGCGCGAGGAGATCGGGTTCCCGGGCCCCGTGATCGATCGCGCCAATCAGGCACGATGGCTCGAAGAGGGAGGCCTGACGCTCGTCGAGCGCGCGCGGCGCGAGGTCGCTCGGCTCGTGAAGGCGTATCAGCCGTCGAGGCTGAGCGAAGACGTCACGCGCGAGCTGACGCGCTTGATGCAGGCCGAGGCGCGGCGCTGGGGCATGGACGCGCTGCCGGAGCGGGCCGAATGAGGCAGCGTGTCGAGTGGACGCCCGCCGAATCGGCGCCGGCGCGCGGCGAGATCCTGCGTCTTCAGGGGATGCCGCCCGAGGGGGAGGTATCGGCGCGCATCGGCGCGCTCGTCGACGCGGCGATGGCCATCTATCTGGAGCTGGCCGAGCCGCGCGCGATCGTCGGGGACATCGCGGGTGACGAGTTCGCCGGCGTCTATCGCGGGGACGGGCGCAACTCGCACGAGACGCCGCTCGAGCAGATCTACCCGCAAGCTGATCGCCTGGCGCTGTTTGCCGCGACCGTCGGCGCGCGCGTGAGCGCTCGCATTCGCGAGCTGTTCGACCAGCACGAGCTGGCGCTCGGCTGTATGCTCGACTCGGTGGCCTCGGCAGCGGCCGATCGTCTCGCCGAGCTCCTCGGGCCCCGGTACCTGACGATGGCCGGCGACGACGGGACGCAAGGCTGGAGGGTGCTGGCGTACAGTCCGGGCTACTGCGGCTGGCACGTGAGCGGGCAGCGGAAGCTGTTCGGCTTCCTGCAGCCCGAAGCGATCGGCATCACGCTCAATGCGAGCTGCCTCATGCAGCCGCTCAAATCGGTCTCGGGCGTGCTGGTCGTCGGCCCGGGCCAGATCCACAAGTTCCGTCCGACGTACTCGTTCTGCGAG
>CAYHSN010000023.1:2305-13390 GCA_964359235.1 uncultured Vicinamibacterales bacterium
GGTCGTCGGCCCGGGCCAGATCCACAAGTTCCGTCCGACGTACTCGTTCTGCGAGCACTGCCGGGAAAAGCAGTGTCGCGACCGCATGGCGTCGGTGCTAAAGACAGGAGACAGGAGACAGGAGACAGGAGACAGGAGACAGGAGACAGGAGATAGGAGACCGTAGGGGCAGCGTAGCTGTCAGCTATCAGCCGTCAGCTCTCAGCAGCTGACAGCTGAAAGCTGAAAGCTGAGAGCTGGTAGTTGATAGCTGAAGGAGCGACCGTTCATGGCCATCTTGTCGGACATTGCCGAAAGTCTGCAGCGGGGCGAAGACGATCGGGTCGGCGACCTGGTGCGCCAGGCGATCGATCAGCAAGTGCCCGCGCCAGACATCCTCAACAACGGCCTCATCGCCGGCATGAACGTGGTCGGCGAGCAGTTCCGGCTGCGGGAGATCTTCCTGCCGGATGTGCTGCTCGCGGCACGCGCGATGTATGCGGGTCTCGATCTGCTGAAACCGCTGCTCGCGCGCGACGGCGTGCCCACGGCCGGCCGGGTCGTGATCGGATCGGTCCACGGCGATCTCCACGACATCGGCAAGAACCTCGTCGCCATCATGCTCAAGGGCGCCGGGTTCGAGGTGATCGATCTCGGCAACGACGTGCCGGCCGAGCGCTTCGTCGACGCGGCGCAGGAGCACGGCGCGTCGGTCATCGGCCTGTCGGCGCTGCTGACCACGACGATGCCGGTGATGAGGGATGTGGTGGAGCTGGTGCGCGCGCGCGGGCTCGGCGGGCGGGTCAGGGTCATCGTCGGCGGCGCGCCGGTGTCGGAGGCCTGGTCGCGCGAGATCGGCGCCGATTCGTACGGCTACGATGCGGCCAACGCCGTGGCGCGCGTCAGAGCGCTCGTGCGAATGTAGCGCAGCCCTTCAGGGCTGCCTCTCACCATGCAGAACCTCCTCGATCGTCTGCAGGCCGGCGAGGTCATCGTCGGCGACGGCGCGTGGGGGACGCTGCTGATGGCGCGCGGGTTGAGGCCCGGCGAGCCGCCGGAAGTGTTCAACCTGACGCGGCCGGAGGCGCTCGAGGACATCGCGCGCCAGTATCTCGAGGCCGGCGCGGAGATCATCACCACCAACACCTTCGGCGGATCGCCGGCGCGGCTGCGCCAGTACGGGCTCGACGATCGGACCGAGGCGATCAACCGCGCGGCGGTCGAGGCCGCGCGCCGCGCCGCCGGCGAGCGCGCGTACGTGTCGGCGTCGGTCGGCCCCAGCGGCCACCTGCTCAAGCCGTACGGGGATGCCGACCCTTCCGAGATCGGCGCGGGGTTCGAGCGCCAGATCCGCGCGCTCGCCGGGGCAGGAGTCGATCTCATCTGCGTCGAGACCATGACGGATCTGATCGAGGCCGTCCTGGCCGTGCGGGCGGCGCGGGCGTTCGCGCCAGGCGTCCCCGTCATGGCGACCCTGACGTTCGACAAGACCCGGCGCGGATTCTTCACCGTCATGGGCGTGTCGATCGAGCAGGCCGTGCGAGGCCTCACAGACGCCGGCGCCGATATCCTGGGCTCGAACTGCGGCAACGGCATCGAGATCATGGTCGACATCGCGCACGAATTCCGGGCCCGCACGGATCGGCCGATCGCCATTCAGTCCAACGCGGGCCTGCCGGAACAACGGGGCGGCGAAATCGTCTATCCAGAAGAACCCGAATTCATGGCCGCGAAGGCCGCCACCCTGGTGGAGCTTGGCGTGACGCTCATCGGGGGGTGCTGCGGCACGACACCCGCGCACATCCGGGCGATTCGGCGGGTCGTCGACAGCCATCGAGGGAAGGCGATGTAGCGCAGCCCTTCAGGGCTGCCCTCCGCAAGATCCGGGTTGCTCGGCCGCGCTGTCTGCGAGACCATCACACCATGCCAGAACTGTTCGACGAACGGATGCGAACCGACCTCGTGGACCGCCGCGCCCGACTGCAGCTCGCCGTGGCGCACGAGCCCGAGGCGCGCGACGACCAGGCGCTGCTGGCGGAAGTCGACTCGGCGCTGGCGCGGATGGACGGCGGGACCTTCGGCCTGTGTGAGACCTGTGGCGATCCGATCGAGCGCGACCGGCTCGTCGCCGATCCCCTCATCCGCCGCTGCATCGACCATCTGACGGCGTCCGAGCGGCGCGGCCTCGAGCAGGACCTCGAGCTGGCCGAGCGGATCCAGCTCACGCTACTGCCGCCGCGCGAGATCGCCGCTTGTGGCTGGGACATCGCGTATCACTTCGAGCCGTTCGGCCACGTGGGCGGCGACTACTGCGACGTCGTCCTGCCGGATCCGCGAGGCGACCGGCTGTTCTTCCTGCTCGGCGACGTGTCGGGCAAGGGCGTGGCCGCCTCGCTCCTGATGTCGAACCTGCACGCCACGTTCCGCAGCCTGATCAACGTCGGCCTGAACGTCGAGGATCTCCTCGTGCGCGCGAACCGGTTGTTCTGCCAGAGCACCATGGACGCGCACTACGCGACGCTCGTGTGCGGGCTCGCGTCCTCGTCCGGAGACGTGTGTCTCGCCAACGCGGGACACTGGCCGACCGCGGTCGTCCGGCGCGGCGGCACGACGTTCGTGTCGTCGAACGGCCTCGCGCTCGGCATGTTCTGCAGCGCGGAGTACGGACGGGAGCGGCTGTGGCTCGAGCCCGGCGACTTCATGGTGCTTTACACGGATGGTCTCACCGAAGCGCGCAATCACGCGGACGAGGAATACGGCACCGCGCGGCTCGCGGCGCGCCTCGACGCTCTCGCGCGGCGCGCTCGCCTGACCGCGCGCGAGATCACGTCCGCGTGCCTGGACGATCTTCGGGCGTTCTGCGGCGCCGCGCCGAAGGCGGACGACCTGACGGTCATGGTCATCCGCCGCGCGGGATGACGCAGCACGACATTGGCACCACGGTGTTCACGAAGCACACGAAGGTCGCTGTCGGGCATCGGCTTCGTGGTCTTCGTGCGCTTCGTGGTGACTATCGTTGGGCGGGATGCGGAGTGACGCCGGATACTGGCCTATAATGAGAGTCACTCCGGGGAGCCCGCCGACAGGTGCCCATGGCCTCTTCATCTTCGCTCGCTCAGAAGACGATCACACTGCCCGTTCCGAGCACGGCCGGCGCGCATTCGCTCGAGGACGTGATCGCCCGTCGCCGGTCGATTCGCACGCTCAAGTCGGCTCCGCTGGGCTGGGGCGACATCGGCCAGCTCCTCTGGTCGGCGCAGGGCATCACCGAACCGAAGGAAGGCTTGCGCACGACGCCCTCGGCCGGCGCGCTGTATCCGCTCGAGCTGTACGTCGCGACGCCGGACGGCGTGTATCACTACCACCCGAAGACGCACGATCTCGTGCCCACGGGTACGCGCGACGTGCGCGCCGATCTGCGCAAGGCCGCGCTCGATCAGGAGTGCATGGACGCGCCGTGCGTCATCCTGATGACCGGGATCTACGAACGCGTGACGCAGAAGTACCCCGACATCGGCAAGATCTGCGTGGACTTCGAGGTCGGGCACTGCGCGCAAAACGTGCTGCTGCAGGTCGTGGCGCTGGGGCTTGCGGCCGTGCCCGTCGCGGCGTTCAAGCCTGAGCGTGTGAAGGACATCTTCGCGCTGCCGGCGGAAGAAGTGCCGCTGTATATGATTCCGGTGGGACGAGAGAAGTAACGAGGAACGAGGAACGAGTCTGTAGTGTCCGCCTTTAGGCGGACCTGTGCGGGCGAGGGTCCGGCTAAAGCCGGACACTACACCCGCTAGATCGGATTCGGCCCCCGCGCCAGGAGTCCTTCCGCAATGGCCCGCCCGATGTTCATCATCAGATCCGGCTTGCTGTTGACCGCGTAGAGATGCGGGCCGATCGCCCAGAGCTCGCGCTCGATGCGGCGCGGCGAGGGGCGTGTGTCCGTGCGCCCTTGGATCTCGGCCGCGAGCATCGGCACGACCTTGTCGGTGAGCCTGAGCGCCGTGTCCACCACGAACAGCGCAACGTCCGGCCGCACGAGGCGCACGCGATCGAAGAACGCCGCCACCTCTCCGTCGCTCAGGTGCTTCGGCGGCGACGACTTCAGCTCCAGGTAGACTAGCTTGCCCTCGGCTGCGGCGACCACATCCAGGTCGCCGCCGACGCCCCGCGCGTGGAATTTGACGCCCGTCGCAACGTCGAAGCCGAGCCAGCGGCCCAGCTCGCGGCCCACGTACCACTCGAGCGTGCCGCCGAAGCTGTTGGCCGGGCGCACGAGCCGATACCGATCGCGCCCAATCGGCGCCGCGAGCCCCAGGCTCACGAGCGTCTCGGCGAACGCGCGCGCGGCTGCCGCTTTCACGAACGTCGTCGCGTCTTCAGGCGTGAATCCGCCGGCGCGCTGAATCGCGCCGCGCAGGAACAACCGGAACGCATAGTGGCCGAGGCGGTCAGCGAGTCGATCGGCGGTCTCACCGGCAAGGTCGGGCGGGAAAGGCAGGTCGGGACGCGCCGGCGAGGGCCGCAGGCCGCGTCGCGCGAGCATGGCCATCGCTTCGCCGGCGGGTGACGCCGGCCGCTTGGCGCGCGGCGGCCGCGCGGCCGCCACACGCTCCAGCTCGCGCGCCATCGGACGTCGTGCCATCTACTTCTTCTCCTCGACTTTCGCCCGCTCCACGTACGCGCCGCGCTCGACGTCCACGCCAACGAGCTCGCCCGGCGCGATGAACGGCGGCACCATCAGGGTCAGGCCGTTCTCGAGCCGCGCGTGCTCGATCTCGATCTGCTCGAACGTCTCCGGGCGCATGACGCAGCTCAGGCGGTCGTCCTTGTAGAGCGTGCCTTCCACCCGGACGGCCATTCCCGCGCGCAGCTCGGAGGCAGTCAGCATGGCGCACCTCGGAGCGTCCTATCGTACAGTATGCCTTGCCGGTGTGGTGTGCAACTGAACCGGTTGGTGCGCCATGACTGAACGGCCGCGGCCGCGCTCGTCGCCGCCCAGCGAATGGTGGATGCGCTCCGTGCCTGCGCTGATCGGCGCGCACCTGGCGCTGGCCGTCACGCTGTGGGGCCGGCCCGGATCCCTCGGTCCCTACCTCTGGTATCTGGGTCCGCCAGTTCTGGCGCTGCTCGCGGTGGTCCTGCTCGTGATCGCGCTGGCGTCAGCCATCCGGCGCCGGACGACGTGGAACCGGCGCCGCGTCGTGGCCTACGTGGGCCTCGCGCTCGTCGCCGGCGCCGTGCTCCTGTATCGCACGTACCCGTCGTCTCACGACCGACGCCCCAGCGCCGTGCGATTCCGGCTGCCGCTCGACGGCTCCGTGACGGTCGCGTGGGGCGGGGCAACGGCCGGCGTGAACTATCACGTGGTGCAACCCGACCAGCGCTGGGCGTACGATTTCCTCGTGACCGAGCACGGCCGGAGTCATCGGGGTGACGGGCGGGCGCTCGCCGATTACCTGGCATATGACCGGCCGGTGCGCGCGCCCGCAGACGGCCTTGTCCGCGTGGCGCACGACGGCGAACCCGACATGCCCCCGGGCAAGCGTTCGCCCAAGCCGGCGCTCGGCAACCACGTGGTGCTCGAGGTGGCGCCGGGCGAGTTCCTGTTCGTGCTGCATCTGCGTGAGGGATCGGTCGCGGTCGCCGCGGGTGCGCGCGTCGCCGCCGGTCAGGTGATCGGGCGCGTGGGGAACTCGGGGACCAGCACCGAACCGCACGTGCACGTCCACCTGCAGGACGCGCCGCGCCCGTATTTCGCCGAGGGGATTCCGTTCGACTTCTTCGGATACCGTCAGGAGGGCCGGCTCGTCGCGCGGGGTATGCCGCGCGGCGGCATCGTGCGCGGGCGGTTTCTCGGCGATGTCGTCGAGCAGGTCGTCTGGCATGGCAACGAGCCGATCCGGTGAGCGTCGTGGCGCCGCTCGACGCGTATGGCTGCGCGTGGCGGTCTATGGCGCGCTCGTCGCCGCGTTGGCCGGGGGAGTCGTCTTCATGATTCGGATGCCGGGACGATCGCATGCGGGACCGCTGCCGCCCTTGACGGAGGTTGAGCGGGCGCTCGGCGACCGCCTTCGCGGTCACGTCACGCGGCTCGCCGGCGACATCGGAGAACGCAACGTCTGGACGTACAAGAACCTCTCGGCGGCGGCCGCCTACATCGACGAGTCGCTCCGGTCGTTCGACTGGGCCGTCTCGTCGCAGGAGTTCGACGCCGAGCGACGCCGCGTCCGCAACCTCGAGATCGAGCGCCGCGGCGGCACCCGCGCAGACGAGGTCGTGGTCATTGGCGCGCACTACGACAGCGTGCTCGGCTCAAAGGGGGCGAACGACAACGCGAGCGGCGTGGCGGCGCTCCTCGAGCTGGCGCGCGGGTTCGCGGAGCGGCCGCCTGCGCGAACGCTCCGCTTCGTCGCGTTCGTCAACGAGGAGCCGCCGTTCTTCCAGACCGGCGAGATGGGCAGTCTCGTGTACGCCCGCCGTGCCCGCGCGCGTGGCGATCGCATCATCGCCATGCTCTCGCTCGAGACAATCGGCTGCTACTCGGACGCCGACGGGAGTCAGCAGTATCCGTTCCCGTTCGGGCTGTTCTATCCGCGCCGCGGCGACTTCGTCGCGTTCGTCGGAAACTTCGCGTCGCGCGCGCTCGTGCGCCAGGTGGTCGCATCGTTCCGGCGACACGCGGCGTTCCCCTCCCAGGGCGTGGCCGCGCCCGGCGGCATCATGGGCATCGGCTGGTCCGACCACTGGGCGTTCTGGCAGCAGGGCTATCCCGCCGTGATGGTCACCGACACGGCGCTCTTCCGCTACGCACACTACCACCTGCACAGCGACACGCCCGACCGGCTCGACTACGGCCGGCTGGCGCGCGTGGTAGAAGGCCTGGCGCGCGCTGTCGAGGAACTGGCGGGGTTCTGAGCTAGGCCTTCTTCTCCTCCATGAGGCGAAGAGCGATCGCGAACAGCGCGAAGCCGACCGCGCCGCGCCAGTAGCCCTGCCCTGCAAGCAGGTAGCTGGTGCCCGAGAAGGCGAGGTAGGTTCCGACGATGAACGCCAGTGCGCCGAGGCCGATGAGTGTCCAACAGAGATTCTTCATCAGTGTCCTCCTGGTGAGCGCTCGGGCCGGATTATACGCCTGCGGCGAGGAAAACGTGCCTCCGGGTCCGGGCGGCTGCGCTATCCTGAATGTCACAGGGTGTCCGCGGAGCGGGCCGTGCCAAGACCTACCAGCGCTCGTCAACGCAGCCGCTCCCTCTCGCTCGCCCAGGCGCAGCGGCGGATTGACGCACTCCGCAACGAGATCCGCAGGCACGACTACCTCTATCACGCCCTCGACAAACCCGTCATTCCCGACGCGCAGTACGACCGACTTTTTCGCGAGCTGGTCGGGCTGGAGCGGCAGTTCCCGCGGCTCGCGACGCCCGATTCGCCCGCACAGCGCGTGGGCGGCGCCGTCCTCTCGTCGTTTCCCGACGTTCGTCATGTCGCCACGCTCCTGAGCCTCGAGTCGGTCACGGACGCCGAGGCCGTGACCCACTTCGACGAGCGCGTGCGCCGCGAGGCCGGTCGCGCCGGAGTCGCTTACACCGTCGAGCCCAAGTTCGACGGCCTGTCGCTCGAGCTGGTCTACGAGCGTGGCGTGCTCGCACGCGCGTCCACGCGCGGCGACGGCGTGCACGGCGAGGGCATCACGGAGAACGTGAAGACCATTCGCTCGGTGCGGCTGCGCCTTCGCGCCGGCCGGCGGGCGGCGCCGCGCCTGCTCGCCGTGCGGGGCGAGGCGCTGATGCACCTGAAGGACTTCACCGCGCTCAACGCGCAGCTCGCGGCGGAAGGGAAGCCGCCTTTCGCCAACCCGCGCAACGCGGCCGCCGGCTCTCTCCGTCAGCTCGACTCGCGCGTCACCGCAGGGCGCCGCCTGACGGTCGTCTGCTACGACATCCTCGCGCTGGAGGGCGGACCGAGGCTGAAGACCGGCTGGGAGGCGCTCGCGGCGCTTCGCGAGTGGGGGCTTCGGGTGGCGTCGAACGCGCAGCGTAGCGCGGCGGCTGAGGAAGTGCTCGCGTATCACCGCCAGCTCGAAGACAAGCGCGACTCGCTCGGCTACGAGATCGACGGGATCGTGGTGAAGGTGGACGATCTCGCGGCGCGCGCACGGCTGGGCGCGACGGCGCGGCATCCGCGCTGGGCGCTCGCCTTCAAGTTCGCGCCGCGCGAGCAGGAGACCGTGCTGGAGGACATCCTCGTGCAGGTCGGGCGCACGGGCGTCATCACGCCGGTCGCGGTGTTCAGGCCCGTGAACATCGGCGGCGTCACGGTGACGCGCGCGACACTCCACAACCGCGAGGAGGTCGCGCGCAAGGACGTGCGGGTCGGCGACACGGTCCGGGTCGTCCGCGCCGGCGACGTCATTCCCGATATCGTCGAGCGCGTGCCGAAGCCGGGCCGCCGCAGACCGCGCTTCGTCGCGCCGAAGACGTGCCCCGAGTGCGGGACGCCGGTCGTGCAGGAAGGGCCGTTCGATCGCTGCCCGAACGGCCTCGGGTGTCCGGCGCAGCTCAAGGGCGCCATCCAGCTCTTCGGATCGCGCGACGCGCTCGACATCCGCGGCCTCGGCCGGGAGACTGTGGACGCGCTCGTCGAATCGAAGCTGGCCCGCAGCGTGGCGGACCTGTTCGCGCTACGCGAGGCCGACCTGATGACGCTGGAGGGCTTCGCCGAGGTCTCCGCGCGCAAGCTCGACGGCGCGATCGATCGCGCCAGGAAGACCGAGTTGTCGCGCTTCATCTTCGCCCTTGGCGTTCCGAACGTCGGCACCCAGACCGCGCGCGACCTGGCGTCGCACTTCGAGACGCTCGATTGCCTGATGGCGGCAGGCGAGGACGAGCTGACGGCCGTGCAGGGGATCGGCCCCACTGTCGCGCCGGCCATCGCCGGCTTCTTCAAGCGCCTCGAAACCCGGCGCATCATTGATCTCCTGCTCAAGCGCGGCGTGACGATTGCCTCGCCGCCGCGGCGCAAGGCCGGTCCGCTCGCCGGGAAGACGGTCGTCTTCACCGGCGGCCTCGAATCGCTGTCGCGTCCCGCGGCCGAGGACCTCGTGCGCCAGCGCGGCGGCCGCACCGCGGGCAGCGTCAGCAAGGCCACCGACTTCGTCGTCGCGGGCAGCGATGCCGGGTCGAAGCTCGCGAAGGCGCAGAAGCTCGGCGTGAAGATCCTGACGGAGCGGGAGTTTGTGAGGCTGATCCGGCAGTCGTAGCAGCCGTAGGGGCCGAGTTTACTCGGCCCGCCAGCCCCCGGCTCCCAGCCCCCAGTCCCCAGTGGGATCGGTTTATGGAAAACCCCGACATCGCCCGTATCTTCAACGAGGTCGCCGATCTCCTCGAGATCCAGGGCGCGATCGTCTTTCGCGTTCGCGCCTACCGCAACGCCGCGCGCATCGTCGAGACGCTCGGCGCGCCGGCCGCGTCGATCATCCGGGACTCCGGCGAGAAGGGCCTCGTCGATCTCCCCGGCATCGGCAAGGACCTGGCGGGCAAGATCCACGAGATCGTCGAGACCGGCAAGCTCGGCCTGCTCGAGGATCTGAAGAAACAACTCCCCGAGGGGCTCGTGCAGATGATGCACCTCCCTGGCGTCGGGCCGAAACGCGCGAAGCTCGTGTTCGACACGCTGGGCGTCAGGACGCTCGACGAGCTGGAAGACGCCGCGCGCAAGGGGACGCTGCAGCAGATCAAGGGGCTCGGGCCGACGCTCGAGCAGCGCATCCTCAAGGGCATCGCCGACGAGAAGATCCGGTCGGCGCGTCACCGCCTTGCCGAGGCCGAGGCGTACGTGAAGCCGTTTGTCGACTACCTGCGCGACGTGCCGGGCCTGAAGCAGGTCGAGGTCGCCGGCAGCTTCCGCCGCCGGCGGGAGACCGTGGGCGACATCGACATCCTCGTGGCGGCGACCAAGGCGCAGGCCGTCGCCGATCGCTTCATCTCGTACCCGCAGGTCCAGGAGGTGCTCGCCCACGGCGACACCAGGTGCTCGGTCGTGCTCCGGTCCGGCCTGCAGGTCGATCTGCGCGTCGTCCCGTCTTCTTCCTACGGGGCCGCGCTCTACTACTTCACCGGCTCGAAGGCGCACAACATCGCGACGCGCACGCTCGCGGTCAAGAAGAAGCTGAAGATGAACGAGTACGGCGTCTTCCGTGGCGAGAAGGCGATCGCGGGCAGGACCGAAGTCGAGGTGATGAATGCCATCGGCCTGCCGTGGATTCCGCCCGAGTTGCGCGAGAACCGCGGCGAGATCGAGGCGGCGCAGAAAGGCGCGCTGCCGACGCTCGTCGAGCTGAAGGACATCCGCGGCGATCTGCAAATGCACACGACCGACAGCGATGGCAAGGCGACGCTCGCCGAGATGGTGGAGGCGTGCCGGAAGCGCGGTTACGAGTACATCGCGATCACCGACCACTCGAGGGCCGTGCGGGTGGCCGGCGGTCTTGACAAGGCAGCGTTCAGGAGGCAGTTCCGCGAAATCGAGAAGCTCCAGAAGGCGGTGAAGGGCCTCACCATCCTCAAGAGCGCCGAGGTTGACATCCTGGACGAGGGGCGGCTCGACCTGGACGCTGAGACGTTGGGGGAGATGGACGTGGTGGTCGTGTCCGTCCACTCGAAGTTCAATCTCACCCGCGAGCAGATGACCACGCGCATCGTCACGGCGCTGCAGCACCCGCGCGTACACATCCTCGGGCATCCGACCGGACGGCTCATCGGCCGCCGCGAGCCGTATCTGGTGGACATGGAGGTCATCGTGAAGGCCGCGCGCGACCACGGCGTGATGCTGGAGATCAACGCGCAGCCGGACCGGCTGGACCTGAACGACGTGCACGCCCAGATGGCGCGCGAGGCCGGCGTGAAGCTGGTCATCTCGACCGACGCGCACCGCATCGAGGAGCTGGACTGCATGCGCCACGGCGTCGACCAGGCGCGTCGCGGCTGGTGCGAGGCGAGAGACGTGGCGAACACGTATTCGCTGGAGAAGTTCAGCAAGCTGCTCAGATAGGGGCCGAACTGAATGCTTCGCACCTTCTTCCTGCTCGCCGGCCTGGTTCTGCTCGCATGGGTGGTG
>CAYHSN010000023.1:13490-14961 GCA_964359235.1 uncultured Vicinamibacterales bacterium
AATGCTTCGCACCTTCTTCCTGCTCGCCGGCCTGGTTCTGCTCGCATGGGTGGTGGTCGCGCTGGGGCCGCGCGAGATCGTCGCGCTCCTGCGGCAGATCGGCTGGGGTGTGGTGCCGATCGCCGCCATCTATGCCGCCTACCAGGCGTGTCGCGCCCTCGCGCTGCGGCACGCCATCGTCCGCGACGCGGCGATCCCGTTCGTCGATCTGCTCCGGATTCGCGTGTCCGGCGAGGCCGTGCAGGTCCTGACCTTCACGGGGCCGTTTCTGGCCGAGCCGTCGAAGGCGTGGCTGCTCGGCCGTCGCGGCCTCGCGCTGACCGAGGGGTTTGCGGCGACGACGGCCGAATACCTCATCTACACGTTGATCTCGGCCGTCATACTCAGCGTCGGGCTCACCGGCTTGCTCGTGTACTACGACCTGTCGGGTGTGCTCGCAACGGCCGCACGTGTGGTCGTCACAATCGCCATCGTCTTTCTTGGCGTCGCGGCCGTGGCGATCGCGGGACGGATCTACCTGATTGGCGCCGTGCTCGCCGCGCTCGGACGCCTGCCGGTCGTCGGGCGCCGCCTGCGACTCGACGCGGCGGCCGTGCGGCGCGTCGAAGATCTGCTGCTCGAGGTGCTGCGCGAGCAGCCGGCGCGTCTCGCGCGGGTCGCGCTCTTCGAGATCGCGGCGCAGATCCTGCTCGTCGCCGAGCTGGCCTGGATTCTGGCGCTGGCCGGCCTGCCGTGGTCGGTCTGGGACGCGTTTCTGATCGAGTCGTCCACGAAGTTCACGACGATGGCGTTCTTCTTCATTCCAGGGCAGGTCGGGGCGTCGGAGGGCGTGCTGGCGCTGGTCTTCGCGACGGTGGGACTGCCGGCGGCCGGCGGCGTCGCCGCGGCGATCGTCAGGCGCGTGCGGAGCCTGCTGGTCGCGGCCATTGGTCTGGCCGCGCTCGCGGCGATGAGTCGCGCGCGTCCGTCAGTCCCCGGCCTCTAGTTTCCGGCCCCCGACATCCGGCCTCCGGCCTCCGGCGAAGGCGGCACCTTCTGCACGATCCCTTTCTCGCGCACCAGCTTCTCGATCTCGTCGAGCTTCGCCGGCAGGAAGTCCGTGAAGTTCTGGTAGCCCGTGTCCGTGATGACGATGGTGTCTTCGGTAGCGGATGTAGAGATTCTCTTCCGGCACGCGGAGCTGCGGGTCGATCGAGAAGACGTGGCGACTATGCCGTATGCGGCATAGCCGGCATTCATTTGCGACGCACCTGCTCGAGGACGGCTACGACCTGCCTGCCGGCAGGCAGGCATCCGGACCGTGCAGGAACTGGTCGGGCATGCGGACGTCAGCGATGATCTACCTGTACGTCGTCAACCCGGGTGCGCTGGGCGTGCGCAGTCCCCTCGATCGGCTGTGACAACCGCGCGGTCGTAATTGGCCGCGCGCCAGGCAGCCAACCGGACACCGACCTTCTCCTATCGTAGATGG
>CAYHSN010000024.1:0-14858 GCA_964359235.1 uncultured Vicinamibacterales bacterium
GCAGGCCGTGGTGAAAGTCTGCACGGCCTGCGAGGCCGCCGAGAACGAACCACAGAGAGCGCAGAGATTCCTAAGGTTTTCTCTGTAGCCTCGGCGTGCTCTGTGGTTCATGCTCTGTGCCCTCGCAGCCCTGGCGACTTCCGCCACGGGCTGCTAGGGCTTCAGGTCGTGGTGCCGCAGGAAGTCCATGAATCTCTGATAGTCAGTCGCGGGCAAGCGAAAAAGCTCCAGCAGTCGGCGGTGATTCCCCTCCGCGTCAACGAGCCCCTTCTTGATGAACGACGTGACCTGCGCGCGGTTCAGATCACGATCCATGAAGGCCTGGTACACGACTTGCCAGAAGTCCTCTCCGCCCCTGACGACTCGGTCGTACAGGCTCTCGGTCGGGTCGACCGTCCGCCCTCGATCCTCGATGAGGCAGGCGAAGTCATCGGGTTCGATCGTGTCCCCCTCGGCCATCGCGTACCCCATCGTGACGACGCTGATGACTTGGCGGACGTTGCCCGGCCAGCGGTAGCCCTCCAGCGCCTTGAGCGACGCTGGAGAAAAGCGTTTGACGACGCCGTACCGCTGGCAGAGGCGAGCCAGGCAGTACTCCAGAAGGATCGCCCAATCACCTCCCCGTTCACGCAGCGCAGGGACCGCGAGGTGGAAATGGCGCAGCCGGAAAAAGAGATCGTAGCGAAACTGCTCGGCCATCACGAGCTGGTTCAGCGGCCGATTGGTGGCGGCGATGACCCGTACGTCGACCGATCGCGGACGAGTCGCGCCGAGCGGCTTGAACTCGCCGGTCGACAAGGTTCGCAAGAGCATGGCCTGCGCACCGGGGTGAAGGTCGCCAATCTCGTCGAGGAAGATCACGCCCCCGCCGGCCTCCTCGAAGGCCCCCTTTCGGTCGGCCACCGCACCGGTGAAGCTGCCCTTCGTGTGGCCGAACAGCTCGCTGACGGTCACGTTGCCGTCGTCGTACTGGGGACAGTTGACGGACACGTACGGCCGTCCCTTGGGATGGCTGAGCAGGTAGATTGCCTGCGCGAGTTGCTCCTTGCCGACGCCACTTTCACCCGTGATGAGCACGGCCTCGCGATAGCAAGCGACTTTCTCGAGCCTGGCCTGCAGATCTAGAAAGCAGGGGGAAAGCCCGACCATCTCCACGGCTTTCTGCTCTCCCCACCGATCGAGCGAGAGCGCCCGAATTCGCAGCGCTCGCTCACTCATGAGCCGGCTGGCCTGCACCGCGCTCCCGCTCACACTGCCTCCGTCCACGCGTGCCGTCGCGCCGATCCACCGCTCAGCAGGCGGAACGCTTCTGCCATTGATGTTCGTCGCGGATCCAGCGTGCTGACGTCGCTCACTGCGGAGGATAGGTGATTCCTTTTACGTCAACTTCCGTCTTCAGGTCCTTGATGACTGAGCAGGGGAAGAGGAAGCCGGCGGCGTCGATCGCGTGCGTTGCTCCCGGCTCCAAGTCCTTGATGAAGTACACAATCCTCGAGAGGGGATCGGTCTCTCGACCGTCGTAGGCGGCAAACTTGATCGTGACGTGCACGGGCACGGTGTTGGTGTTCGTGGCGGTGCCGACGACGTGGCAACAGCACAGTTGTGGATTGCCGACCGTCGGCTGCAACGCGATCGATTTGAGGGTCACACCCGCGAGCGAGGGCCCGATCGGCACCCGCTCACAGGCAGCCAGCCACCAGCCCGCGAGGCCGAGAGCAACCAGCGTCCCGCCTACCAACCCTCTGAGGCTCATGGAACACCTCGTATGATTCAACGGTCGTCCACCGGACCTGCGGGGTGTCAGGCCAGCACAGATCATATAGATCACCACGGGCCGCAACAAGTCGGTGTCGGTCGTCAAGGTTCGGGTTCGCCAACCCGGTCGTCCCGGCCCCGGGGCTGCCCCGTTTCCCCCCATCCTCCCTGCTCTTCTCTTTCTGGTAGAATCCGGGCCGTGCCGACTCCCGCCCAACAAGAGGAGGCCTCCATCATGAACCGGAAGCTGCCTGAGCGCCCTTCGCGAACAAGCATCCTAGCCCTTCTCGTCGCGTCTGCCCTCGCCGCGACCGTCAGCGCCGCCCAACAGCCGCCCCAGACAACGACCCCGGCCGCGAAATCGCGCGCGGGTCTGGGAGCCGATCAGCCCCCTGTGATCACGTTCCCCGCGGAAGGCATCACTCTGGAGGAGGCGGTACGTCTCACCCTTCAGCACGAGCCCGGCATCAAGCTGCGCGAGGCGGCTGCGCGGTTTCAGGAGGGCGTCGCGCAGGAGCAGAGCGGCGCCTTCGACGTCTCGCTGCTCGGGAACGTCCAGTACACCTATCGCGTGCAGGAGCTGACCGAGAATCGCAAACAGGCTGAACGGGACAAGCGCGATCGCCTTCGGAGCGCCGTCGAGTCCAACAGGTCGAACGTCCAGCAGACCGAGAAGCTGCTCGGGCAACTGCAGCAAGTCAGGGATGCCGCCCCGGGCAGCGCGCAAGTCAAGGCGCTGAAGGACATTAGCCCGGCGCTCGGCGCGCAGCTCGAAGTCATCGATGCGCTCATCGCCAGCGCGAGCTCGGCCACGCGAAGCGAGCTGTTGAGCATCCGGCAGGACTTCATCAACAGGACGCTCGCCGACATCCAGCAGGGTCTCGGCCAGGAGGTCGACCAGTTCCATACGAACGAGCGGCGTCTCATCCAAGTCGGCGCCGCGCCTGACGACGAGGTCTTCTACAACGGGAGCGTCAACGTCCAGTTCGCCAAGCTCTTCCGGACCGGCATCTCGCTCGCGCCGTTCTTCGATGCCTCCCTGGAAGGCGCAAACTTCAAAGGGAAGGGGCGCAGCGTCGAGTTTGGCGGCAAGGGTCTGGAGGACCTGTTCACGTTCAACACGGGCGTGAACCTGACGCTGCCGCTTGCGCGCAACCGCGGCGCCGAAGCCGCGGGCGCGCCGGAGCGGGCCGCGTTCATCGAGCGCGAGGCCAGCCGTCTCGCGCTGGACCATCAGGCCGCCGTCAGCGCGCTGAACACGGTTCAGGCGTACTGGGATGTGCGGGCCGCGCAGGAGACAGTCGCGATCGCCATGCGATCGGTTGACCTTCAGACGAAGCTCGTCGAGATGACACGCGGGCTGATCGAGGCGGAAGAGCTTCCCCAGTCGGAGCTCGCGCGCGTGCAGGCGAGCGAAGCTCGGTCGCGAGCCCGCCTGCAGGACGCGCAGCGACGGCTGCATCAGGCGCGGGTGGCCCTGGCCACAGTCATGGGCGTCGCGGTCACCGATGACGATGCCACCTTGCCGCGCGCGCGCGACCAGTTCCCGCCGCAGCCCGCGCTCGGCGCCGTCGAGGAACCGCAAGTGGCGCCGCTCGGCACCGAGGCGCTGGATCGCCGCCGCGATCTGAGCGCTGCGGCGAGACGCGAGGAGGCCGGTCTCGTGCTGGAGCGAAGCGCGGTGGTCAATCTGCGACCGCGGTTCGACCTGGTGGCGAGCACGTGGTACACGGCGCTCGAAGAGCGGGCCATCGCCAAGGCTGTGGACCGCTGGGTGGGGCCGAGCACCAACCTCTCGCTGCAGCTCGAGAAACCGGTGGGCAACAACTCCTTGCGCGGCCAGCTCGTCCAGCGCGAGGCAGACACCCGCCAGCGTCGGATTACGTCGGAGGATCTGAAGAGACAGATCAGGCTCGGTGTGACCCAGACCGTTCGCTCGCTCCGGGAGGTGATCGGACGCGTCCAGCAGGCGCAGGCGGCGGTCGACTACTATCAGCGCACGGTCGAGGCCGAGGTCGAGCGATTCAAGATCGGCGAGTCGACGCTGATCGACACGGTGCTGACGGAGCAGCAACGGACCGAGGCGACCCTGCAGTTGGCCGCCGCGCAGCAGGAGCTGGCCCAGCTCGTTGCGCAGCTCCGCTTCGAAACCGGGACGCTCATCACCGACGGCCAGGTGGCCCCCGAGGACCTGGTGACGGTGCCTTCGGGCGTGAGGAGGGAGCCGTGAGGTCCGCACGCATCATCCTCGCCCTGCTCGGCGCAGCCGTCATCTCGTCGCGCCCCTCGGCTGCCCAGGAAGTTCGGGTCCCGGGCGCCGAGGCAATGAGCCCGCGGGAGTTCACGCCGGCCAAGCTGCCGCAGCCTACCCTGACCCTGGCCGACGCGGTGCAGCTCACGATTCGGCACGACCCGCAGATCAGCCAGGCGACGCAGACCCTGCGGTCCGCGAGCGGCCGCCATCAGCAGGCGACCGGGCTCTTCGATGCGATGCTGCAGGTGGGCCCCGGGATGGGCTATTCCCAACAGCCGATCATGCCGTTCCTCCGGGATCGCGAGATCGGCACGCGCGAGACGATTCGGAGCATCGCCGCTGAGTTCACAACGCTGAACAAGCAGCTGCGAGACCTCATCGCGAGGAAGGTCCAGTACCGGCCGCGCTGCCCCGGGGGGCTCTCCTTTGGCGTCGACCCGCTCATTCTCGATCGGAGAGCTCCGGAGGAGATCGCGCTTCTCGGTGTGAAGCAGGATCTGCGGGTCGTGGTGATCGGCGACCTCGAACGGGCCTTCAGTGGTATCAACCTGGCCAACATCTGCATCTCCACACCCACGCCCGATGTGGAGCCCGACGTGTTCCTGGAGTTCTGGCGGCGCATTGACTACTCGGGCAACCTCGGCCTGGAAGGCATCCTGACCAGCGTCTCGCAGATTCCGCACGAGGCCCGCCTGTTTGAGGCTCAGATCACCGAAGCGGTCGCCGCCCGGGCCAGGCTGGCGCTCGAGCGCATGGGCCCTATACCGCTGGACCAGCTCACGAGAAACTTCCTCTTCGACGTCAGCCTCTTCAAGCCGTTCCGCAACGGGCTGATGCTCGCGGGGGACATCCGATTCGAGAGCGAGGAGCAGAATTTCAAGGACAAACCTCTCGACCCCACGTTCGGCGCGCTCGGGGTACCTCCGCGGTTCCCCTCGTCTGCCGCCGTGTCGCTGGACGTGCCGCTCGGCAAGGGCCGGGGCCGCGTGTCGGCGGCGGCGCCGGAGCGAGCGGCCGAGCTGACCCTCGGGGCCCAGCGCGAGGAGACCCGCCACACCATCTCGGAGCAGATCTTTCAGACGGTTCTGTCGTACCTCAACGTGGTGGCGGCACAGGAGCGCCTCGCGCTGCTCGAGGCATCCGCGGCACGGCAGCAGCGCCTCGTGGCGCTCACCGGGCAGCAGGTGGAGGCGGGCGATCTGCCCGGGTTGGAGCTCGACCGGGTTCGCGCACGCGCGGCCAGCGTCGCCAGCGCGGTCCACGGCGCCAGGGCGTCGCTCGTTGCCGCGCGGATCGCGCTCGTCCAGGCCGTTGGCGCGGACCTCGACGGGCTCGGCCAGGCGCCCGTCGCCACCGACCGGTTCGCGGCGGCCCGACCGAGCCTCCCGACCATTGAGATGCTGCTGCGGAAGACCACCACCGGGCGCCGGGACACGCGGTCGCTTCTACGGCTGCGCGATGCCTCGGCGATCCTTGCCACGGCCAGCCGGGCGGATCTGCGCCGGCGCTTCGATCTCTCGGTCGTCGGTGGTCTCAGCAACGCGTACGAGAGCCCGTTTTTCCGCTACCTCCCGGACGAAGTCGATCCGATCTACAGCGATTTCGCCCCGAAGCCGGTCCGGCAGTCCCCGACACGCTACTACTCGGCGCGCGGGTTCTACCGCTCCTTCACGGGCCGGTGGGAACCATTCCTCGACGCCTCGTTGACGCTGCAGTTTCCGTTGGCCAACAACGCTGCGAAGGGTCGCTTGGTTCAGGCTCAGGCGACCCTGAGCAGCAGTCACGTCGAGACGGCGAACCTCGACCGGGTCATTCGCGAGAACGTGGTCAACGTGAGCGGGGCGCTCCGGCTTGCCGCCGAAGCGATCGCACAGTGGGAACATGCGGTGAAGAACGGGGAGGAAGCGCTGCAGGCGGCATTGCAGCGGTTCGAGCTCGGCGAAATGACCCTCATCGACACCCTGCTCACCGAGGAAGACGTGACCCGCGACACGCTCGAGCTGGTCGGGCAGCGGCAGATCTATCTGAGCACGCTGGCGCGACTGAAGTTCGAGACCGGCGAGCTGGTCGACTTCGAGAACGAAGGGACCGCGGCCGAAATGATTCGGTTCGAACCTTCCGAGCTCGTCGTACGATGAGCCATGGAACAGAATCCACTCTTCCGCAAGGCGGCCATCGATAAGCTTGCGTCGCCCGAGCGGCTCGACGTGCTCATGGAGGTGACCTCGCCCAGGGGATGGGTCGCCCTGTGGACGATCAGCGGGGTGCTGCTGGGCGTGGCCTTGTGGAGCGCGTTCGGCAGCGTCCCCACCCGCCTCGAGGGGGAAGGCATCCTGATTCGCGGCGGTGGCCTGCGGGAGATCAAGTCGAGCGGCGACGGCGTCCTGACCGCGCTCCAGGTCCGCGTCAACGGCAACGTCCAGACGGATCAGGTCATTGGAGAAATTGCCCAGCAGGACATCGAGGATCGCGTCATGGCGGCGCGCGCCAAGTACGAAGAGGCGCAGCGGGAATACGAGGCGGCCAGAGCGGAAGACGGGGCGACCATCGCAGGAACGAGGGCCACGATCGCAGGGCATCAGGCGGAGATCGGGCGCATCGAGGGCCAGTTGGCGAGGGTGAACGAGGATCTCGCGCTCAAGCGGGAGTCGCTCCAGAAAGGACTGGTCACCAAGGCCCGCGTGCAGGCGATCGAACGGGAAACGCTCGGCCTGCAGGCGAACGTCAACACGCTGAAGGCGACGATCAACAGCCTGTACGCGAGCATCCGCGGAGTCGACCAACGGATCCGCGCCCGGGCGGCTTCGGTCGAAGCCGCCAGACTCGAGCTGGAGCGGCTGACGAACACGGCCGAGTCGGCCACGCAGGTGAAGGCCACCGTGGCGGGCCGCGTGATCGAAGTGAAGAAGAGCGTCGGGGACCGGGTCCGCAACGGCGATGTTCTGGCCATCGTCGAGCCGCCGTCGGCCACGCTCGAGCCGGTCGTCTACGTCAACTCCCAGGTGGGCAAGCGAATCAAGCCGGGCATGGAAGCCCAGATCTCTCCCTCGACCGTCAAGCGAGAGGAGTACGGCTTCATGAAGGGGACCGTGCGCTCGGTCGGCGAGTACCCGGTCACCCCGGAGGCCGTCATGGCGTCGGTGGCGAACGTCGCGCTCGCGAATGAGCTGTTGGGCGACAGCGCGAAGATCGAGGTTCGCGTGGCCCTGACGCCGAACGCGCAGGCGGTGAGCGGCTTCGAATGGTCGTCCTCTGGCGGACCGCCGTACAAGGTCGACAGCGGCACCCGAGTGACCGTGTCAGTGGTCGTCGACCGCCGGGCGCCCATCACCTACGTGCTGCCCATTATCCGGGGGACGGTCGGTGGCTCCTGAAGCTCCAGCCGTGACGGGCGCCACAGAGCAGAAACCTCCGCCGAAACCGCCACCGAAGCGTCGCGTGAAGAGCCCCACCGTGCTCCAGATGGAGGCGGTGGAATGCGGCGCGGCGGCTCTGGGGATCGTGCTCGCCTACTACGAGCGCTGGGTCTCGCTCGAAGAGCTGCGGCACGAGTGCGGCGTCTCGCGGGACGGCAGCAAGGCGAGCAACGTCCTCAAAGCCGCGCGGAAGTACGGGCTCGAAGCGAAGGGCTACAAGTACGAGGAACTCGACAAGCTGTACGAGCTCGCGTTTCCAGTTATCCTCTTCTGGAACTTCAACCACTTCGTCGTCCTCGACGGCTTTCACGGTGAGCAGGTCTTCCTGAACGACCCCGCGCAGGGGCCGCGGGTGATCACACTCCAGGAGTTGGACAACTCGTACTCGGGGATCGTCCTCACCTTCAAGCCGGGGCCCGACTTTCAGAAGGGCGGCACGCCGCCGAACATGATTCCGGCGCTTCGACGCCGCTTGAGCGGGTCGGAGTGGGCGCTCATTTTCACGGTTCTCTGCGGCCTCTTCCTCGTCGTTCCCGGACTGGTCGTTCCGACCTTCACGCGCATCTTCATCGACGATTACCTGGTCGGCGGGCAGGGCTGGATGATCAAGCCTCTGCTCTTCGCGATGGGGATGACGCTCGTGGTCCAGGGCGTGCTGACGTGGCTGCAGCGGTACTACCTGCTCCGTCTCGAGACCAAGCTTGCGCTGGCCACGTCGAGCCGCTTCTTCAACCACATCCTCCGTCTCCCGACGGCCTACTTCGGCCAGCGCTTCGCGGGCGAGATCGGATCGCGCGTCCAGATCAACGACAGGGTCGCGAAAGTGGTCTCGGGCAAGCTCGCCACGACGGTCATCGACAGCGTCATGACGATCTTCTACGCGGTGCTGATGTTCTTCTACGACGTCACCCTGACGCTCGTGGTCATCGGCATCGGGCTGCTCAACATCGCCGCCGTGAAGCTGGCGGCGCGCATCCGGACCGACGCCAGCCGGCGCCTGACGCAGGACAAGGGCAAGCTGATGGGCACCGCCATGAACGGCCTCCGGATGATCGAGACGCTCAAGGCCACCGGCTCGGAGGGCGAGTACTTCGCCCGCTGGTCCGGCTACTACGCGAAGACGATCAACACCGAGCAGTCGCTGGGCGTGCTGACCCAGGTCTCGTCGACGGTGCCGCCCTTCGTCCAGACGTTCTCGACGGCGGCGGTGCTCGTCCTCGGCGGGCTGAAGGTGATGAACGGCGAGCTCACTGTCGGCATGCTCGTGGCGTACCAGACCCTGCTCAACAGCTTCACCCGGCCGCTCACGACGTTCGTGCAGTTCGGCTCCACGCTCCAGGAGCTCCAGGCCGACATGAACCGGCTCGACGACGTGCTGCGCTACCCCGAGGACCCGCAGTACGCGCAGGACCGGGAACGACTGGACTACGACCCGAAAGTCGTCAAGCTGTCGGGCAAGGTGGAGCTCCGCAACGTGTCCTTCGGCTACAGTCCGCTCGAGAAGCCGCTCATCGAGGATTTCAGCCTCACGGTCAGGCCCGGGCGCCGCGTCGCCCTCGTCGGCGCGAGCGGGAGCGGCAAGTCGACCGCCGCCAAGCTGGTCTCGGGGCTCTACGAGCCGTGGAGCGGCGAGATCCTCTTCGACGACACACCGCGAAAGCAGATTCCGAGAGACCTGCTCGTGAACTCGCTCGGGATGGTCGACCAGGAGGTCTTTCTCTTCGGCAGCTCCGTCGCCGAGAACGTGACCATGTGGGATCCGACGATTCCGCCGCCGCGGGTCAGCCAGGCGTGCAAGGACGCCGCGATTGACGACGTCGTCGAGGCGCGCGAGGGCAGCTACCAGGCGCGCGTCCAGGAAGGCGGTGGGAATTTCAGCGGCGGTCAGTGCCAGCGTCTGGAGATCGCGCGCGCCCTGGTCGGCGAGCCGACCGTCGTCATCCTGGACGAGGCGACGAGCGCGCTCGACCCGACAACCGAGGCGTGGATCGACGAGAACATGCGCCGCCGCGGGTGCAGTTGCATCATCATCGCGCACCGCCTGAGCACCATCCGTGACTGCGACGAGATTGTGGTCCTCGAGCGCGGCAAGATCGTGCAACGCGGTACGCACGAAGAGATGAAAGACGTCGACGGGCCGTACAGGAGGCTCATCAGCCTCCACTGATTCTCACCTCGAGCCATGGCCCACGCGGACCAGCCGGGCGCGTCTTCCGGCCGACGGTTCCTCCTCCGGATCGTCGCGTCGGGAGAGGCCTGGCGCGAAGGCAACCAGATCCGCGTCAGTGAGACCGTCACCATCGGAAGAGACGAGGCGTGTACCATCGCCCTCGCCGATCGGAGCGTCTCGCGAAGGCAGGCGCGAGTGGAACGCGCGCCACACGGACTCAAGGTGATCGATCTCGGCGGCGGCAACGGCGTCTGGGTCGGATCGCAACGCCTCACGGAGGCCGTCGTCGAACCGGGCCAGCAGTTCCGCGTGGGCTCCACCCTCTTCGAATGCCTCGAGGACCGCACCGGTCCAGAGCCGATCGAGGTCCAACGGACCGTCTTTGTGGCGCCGCTGGCCGCGGTCCCGCGCGCGCCAGGCTCGACGCGCGGGCTCGTCCTGCGCGTCATGGAGCCCGGCGAGAAGGTGCAGCCCGGGACGGAGTTCCTCGTGCAGGGTCCGTCGGCGACGATCGGGCGCGCCAAGGACTGCTCCGTGGTGCTCGACGAAAAGGACGTCTCGCGGCGGCACGCGAAGATCGAACTGACGCCCGAGGGGCTCCGGATCACGGATTTGGGCAGCACCTGCGGGGTGTGGATCGGGCCGCGCCAGATCCAGAGCGAGCTCGTTCAGCCCGGCCAGCGCATTGGAATCGGCGGACGCGTCGTTGTCGAGTGTCACCCGACTCCGATCGAGACCGAGCGCGAGGCCGACGCCGACGCGACCCGCCTGGTTGTGCCGTCCCCGCTCGGGCCACCCACGCCGGCGCAGGTCGCGTCGCCCGTCGGACTGAAGCCCGAAGCGCCCGCTCTTCCACCGACGCCGCCTGCCGTTACGCCGCCCGCTCCAGAGCCGCCAGCACTGCAACCCGAGGCGGCCGCGCGGCTGGATTTCGGCGAGACGATCGTGGTGCCGACTCGGCCCGAGCTGCTGGCGGAGACCAGACGTGTCGAGGAGGAGGGCGATCTCCTCGAGGTGAGCGCTCATCGTCCGTTCCTCCTCGATGACCCGACGACCGTGTGGTACGTCGTGTCGGGCGGCATCCTGATCTTCACGGTCGCCGTGGAGAAAGGCGAGCCGGTCGGCACGCGCACCCACTTCCTCGGCATTCTGCCGGGCCAGTGCTTCTTCGGCTTCGATCTGCCGCGGTACGGCTTCGGGTCCGGCTTCCTGGCCATCGCCAGGCCTGGCACGACGATTCGCAAGATTCCGCTCTCCCGCGTTCAGGAGCTCGCGTCGATCCCGAGCCAGCACGGGGCGGTGGCGGCGCTCCTCGACACGTGGATCAGCGGGCTCGTGAAGGCGCTGGTGAGAGACATCACCACGAAGCGCGGCGACGAGCTGCCGCTGCAATCGGGGCAGGCGTTACAGCTCGGCACACGGAGCAAGGCGACGTCGGCGGACGGCGTGGTGTGGGTCGAGGTCTGGAGCGGCAGCATTCTGTTCAACGACATGGCGACGCCCACGTTCGCGCGCAAGCGGACGCTGTTCCCGGTGTCGCCCGACGCCTGGATCCAGCCGGTCAGCGAGGAGTTCGGCGAGCTGTCGCTGAAGCCGGTGCCCACCGCGGAGGCGCTCAAGGACCCCGCCGTCTGGCACGGCCTCGACGTCTTCCACAACGTGCTGTGCGAGGGCGAGTTCGTCAACAAGAAGCTGTCGGCCGTCGACGAGTTCATCCGGCTGCAGTTGAAGGCGCACCACGCCGACGCGGCGGAGGCGGCGGCCTACGACGCCATCGGGTCCGTGCTCCGGGCCGAAGCGGCCGCACCGCCCGAGTTCCTGCAGACGGCGGCAAGCGAGCCGGTCCTGCGCGCGTGCACGCTCGTCGGCCAGGCCCTCGGCATGGAGGTGCAGGCCCATCCCGCGGCGGGTGAAGGTCTGACCTACGAAGAGATGGTCGCGGCGATCGCCAACGCCTCGGGCTTCCGGACCCGCGTCGTGGCGCTACGAGACGACTGGTGGCGGCGGGATCAGGGGCCGCTGCTCGGACAGATTGAAGCGACGAAGGCGCCTGTCGCGCTCCTGCCCAGCGGTCCTCAGTCGTACGAGTGCGTGGAGCCGAAGACGGGCACACGCACCGCGCTGAGCGTGGAAGCAGCCTCGTCGCTGTCGGCCTTCGCCTACACGTTCTACCGGCCGTTCCCCGACCGTGAGCTGCGCGTGACGGACCTCATCCGCTTCGGCGCGCAAGGACTCGTGAGCGACTTCCGGTGGGTCGTGCTCATGGCGGTCGTCGTCGGCCTGTTCGGCACGGTCACACCCTACCTCACCGGACAGCTCTTCGACTCCGCGATCCCGCAGGCCGACCGCAGCATGCTCTTCGGGTTCGGCGTTGCGCTCTTCCTGACTGCCGTCGCCTCATCCCTCTTCAAGCTCACGCAGGGCGTCGCGACCGTCCGGATTCAGGCCAAGATGGAGTCGTCCATCCAGGCCGCCGTCTGGGATCGGCTGCTCAACCTGCCGGTGAACTTCTTCCGGCAGTACGCCGCCGGCGATCTGGCCGATCGCGCGAACGGGGTCGACCAGATCCAGGAGCTCGTCTCGGGCGCCGGCATCGCGGCGATTCTCGGCTCGGTCAGCGGGCTGTTCTACGTCGCGCAGATGTTCAGCTACAACCTGCGGCTGGCGCTGCTTGCCATCGTCCTGACCATGACGTATGTCGCGTTCAACATGATGGCGAACTATCTCCAGTTGCGGTACCAGCGGATCGAGATCCAGTTCCGCGGGCGGATCGCGGGGCTGGTGCTCAACCTGATCAGCGGCGTGTCGAAGCTCCGCATCTGTGGAGCGGAGCAGCACGCCTTCCGGGTCTGGGCGCAGCAGTTCGCGCAGCAGAGGCGCCTCGGGTTCAAGGTCGGGACCATTCAGAACGTCGCCACCGTCTTCGGAGCCATTTTCCCGGTCATGTCCTCGATCGCGATCTTCCTCATGATGATCGGCGAGCAGCAGCGGACGGCGCTCTCGGGCGAGCCGGGGCTGACGACCGGAGATTTCATCGCGTTCACCGCAGCCTACGGCCTGTTCCTCATGGCGATGCAGGCGCTGGGCGACGCCTCCTTGAACCTGCTGCGGGTCGTGCCCCTCTACGAGCGGCTCAAGCCGATCCTGACCACCCGGCCCGAGACCGATCGCTCGAAAGCGTTTCCGGGCAGGCTCAAGGGCAAGATCGAGATGTCGCATCTGCACTTCCGGTACGACGCGGACGCCCCGTGGATCATCAAGGACTTGTCGCTCGAGATCAATGCGGGCGAGTTTGTGGCGTTCGTCGGAGCCTCGGGCTGCGGCAAGTCGACACTCATGCGCCTGATGCTCGCCTTCGAGCAGCCGACGAGCGGCTCGATCTACTACGACGGCCAGGAGCTGGCGTCGCTGGATGTCCGCATGGTGCGCCAGCAGATGGGCGTGGTGCTGCAGGTCAGCCGGGTGATGCCGACCGAGATCTACCGCAACATCGTCAGCGTCTCGTCGCGGACCATTGAAGATGCGTGGGATGCCGCCGAGAGAGCAGGGCTGGCCGAGGACGTCCGCCAGATGCCGATGGGTATGCACACGTACGTCTCCGAGGGCGGCGGCACGCTGTCGGGCGGCCAGCGGCAGCGCCTGATGATCGCGCGCGCCATCGTGCACAAGCCGAAGATCATCTTCCTTGACGAAGCGACGAGCGCGCTCGACAACCGAACGCAGGCGATTGTCACCGAGAGCTTGGGCAAGATGGACGCGACGCGAATCGTCATCGCCCATCGGCTGAGCACCATCATCAACGCCGACAAGATCTGCTATCTCGAAGGCGGACGAATCGCCGAGATGGGAACCTACCAGGAGCTGATGGACAAGAACGGCCTGTTTACGCAGCTCGCGCGGCGTCAGATGGCTTGACGCGCGCAAACCGGGTCCGGCTCCGACACCGGCCAGGCGTGCGTCGGGCGCGGGTCGCACCCAGGAGCGTCATGGAGCACGACGCGTTTCGCTCACAGGTGCTGCAGACGTGCGGCGCGTCTCCTGACGTCGCCGGCGAGCTGCTCGCCTACAACGAGAATCCGTTCACGAGCGCCAGCCGGCTGCCGCCGGCCTTCCCCCTGCCGGACGAGCCGCACATCGAGAGCTGGCTCGCCTACGAGGCCGACGCGCGCGAGGCCGGTGCATTCGAAGCGTTGAGACGGCGATTCGTCCAGTTGCGATTTCCCATCCAGGCGGGAATCAGCACCGAGGACGCCTACCGCGCAGCGACGCTGCGCGGGCTGTTCGCGGAGGCCGATCGGTTCTCACCCGGTGTGATCCTCAGGCGGCCGTCGGCGCTCGACCTCGTGGTCCATCCCACCATGGCCGGCCGGGTCCCGGTGCTGGTCGTCGAAGACCGCGAGGATTTCGTCGCGCTCGTGCAGGCCTTCAGCGAACGGAACGAGCCGGCGCCCGTGCCCGACGCCATGGGCGCCTGCATCGTCACGGGCCTCAACAACTGGGATCGGATCGCCTCGTATCGCGCCGCGTGGGCGTTGGCGCAAGGGGATGCGGCCAGCGCTGAGGCCTGGGCCGAGGAGTTCCAGCGCCTCGTGCCGCGCAAGGAGCGTTACCAGGATCGATTCATCATGCTCAGCCGGGGCCCGTACAGCGCCACGTCCGCACGCGAGGCGGGCCTCGATGAGCCGGAGTGGCTCGCCCGATCGATCGTCATTCGGCGGGAACACGAGTTCACCCACTACTTCACGTACCGGGTCTTCGGCGTGATGCGCAACAACATCCTTGATGAGCTCGTGGCGGACTTCGTCGGGCTCGTGAGGGCGTTCGGCCGCTATCCTGCCGATCTGGCGCTGCGCGTTCTCGGCCTCGAGTCGTTCCCGCGCTACCGGCCCGGCGGACGGTTGGAATGTTACCGGGGCCGTCCCGCCTTGTCGGACGAAGCCTTCGACGTGCTCGGGCGTCTCACCTTCCAGGCCGTGCAGAATCTCGAGAGGCTGGCCGCGACCGATCGCGACCTGTTGCAGGATCTCGGAGGCCTGGCCCGGGTGACCTTTGCCCTGGTCGGCCTGACCCTGGAAGAACTCGCCTCGAGCGAGATGCTTCTTCGCGCGGCCGCGCGATTGGGTTGAGCGACTGCCCCGACGCCGGAATGTCCCGTCGTAACTGTTTAGCGGGTCGGCCGGGGCAGCCCGCTAAACAGTTACTTCAGCGTTGACCCTAATGCGTCAAAACCGGAGAGGGCTTGCGAGCGGAAGAGCCGCACCGG
>CAYHSN010000025.1:0-14664 GCA_964359235.1 uncultured Vicinamibacterales bacterium
GGCCGGACTAAAGTCCGGCGCTACGGCGATTTCTTCTCAGGCTCTGAGAGCTGAGCGCTGCTACAGCAGATACGCGGCTGCGAAGCCGACCTGGGCGACGAACATCATGCGGTACATGTGCGCCCAGGACACGTGGTTCTCTTCGACCGCGAGCTCTTCGGGCCGCCGCAGCATCAGGTAGCACACGTAGACGCCGTAGATCGTCATGACGGCGCCCAGGATCTGCAGCAGCCAGAAATTGCCGGTGAGGACGCCCGCCGCGGCGCCGGCGTTGATCATCAGGAAAGGCATCACGAACGACGGCGAGATCATCCACGCTGCGCGCGTGACGCCGTACTGAATCGGCAGCGTGCGGCACCCGCCGCGCGCGTCGCCCTCCATGTCGGCGAAGTCCTTCGTGGTCGTCGCCCCGAGCAGGAACAGACCGAAGATCGCGCCGATGTACCAGGGCTCGCAGCCGACGACCGTCTTCACGGCCGACCAGCCAGCCACCTTCAGCAGCACGCCCCGCGGAATCGCGATCGTCACGTTGGCCCAGATGCCCAGCCGCTTCGTCCGGAGCGGCGGCATTGAATAGATGAAGGTACAGATGACCGCGACGGCCACGATCCAAAAACACTCATGGCGTCCGGCCGGCGCCACCCGCCACGCAAGCGCCAGCGCGATGACGTAGGTGAGGACCGTGAACACCCACGCCTCACGCCGGGTCAGGCGTCCGCTCGGCAGCGGGCGCCGCGGCTTGTTCACCCGGTCGATCTCGAGATCGTAGATCTGATTCAGCGCGTTGTTGCCGGCGTTCAAGACCGCCGCCATGAGCGATCCGACCGCAGGCAGGCTCAGGAGTTCCCAGCGCCACGCTTCGGGCGGAACGGCGCCGGCCGCGCTGGCCGCACCCGACGCGAAGCCCAGCGCCGGGGCGATCAGCGTGAACGGGCGTCCGAGCTCGACGAAGGCGGCGGCGCGACTGGTGCGCGTCACGACAGGATGCGGACGAGAGCCACCGCGAGGCCGGCGGCCGACGCGGTGTTGATGAAGTTTAGCAGGTCGTTGTTCAGGATGCCGGGCGCTTCGAGTGTGGCGCCGAGCGCGCTCTCGACAAACGCCGACACGGTCGCGGCCGCCACGATCACGAGGATGGCAGGCGCGCTGACCAGGCGCAGCGCGCACGCCACCGCCGCCAGCGCGGTCGCCGACGCGAGACCGGCCGTCGTGCCTTCCAGCGAGATCGCGCCCGATGTGCCGGGCGGGACGCGCGAAAACGTGGTCACACGTGACGTCCGCCGGCCCCAGGCCTTGCCGATCTCGCTCGCGACCGTGTCGCTGGCGCCGGCGACCAGCGCGGCCGCCAGCGCGACGAGTGCCAGTTCACGCCAGGGCGTCGTCACGGCGAGGACGGCCGCCAGCGCCGCGACGCCGGTGTTGGCGACGGCGTTCCCTGCGCCGCGGCGGCCCCCGCGTGCCTCGGCGATCCCCAGCAGCGCCTTGCGTGTGAGCCCCAGCCGCGACACGAGGGCCGCCGCGAGAAACGCGGCCACGAGCAGCACCCAACCTCGCCAGCCGGTGCAGGCAAACACCAGGACGCCGATGGCCGCGCCGGTGACACCGCCCGACACTGTCACGGTCCGCGCCCGCCAGCCGAGCCACGCGGTGGCGACATTGACGATGAGCGCGGGGGCGAGACTCCGCACGACGCCGTCCGCCGACGCCGCCCACGCGTCACGTGTGACGAGACTGAAGGTCCACAGCACGGTCGCCGCCGCCGCCGGCACGCTGAGGTTGTCGTCGAGCCGAACGGGAATGGTCTCCACTAGCGCGGCAAGGACGGCGGCGGCAAGGGGAGCCCAGAGCAGGAATCGGGGGTCGGGCCGCAGCGCGACGGCAGGCGCCGTCCAGTTGGCGAGCAGGACGGCCGCGGCGCCACCAGCGGAGGCGAACGCGATCGTCCCCGCGACGGTCTTCTCGCGGTTCCAGGGCAGGGGCGCGCTCGCGATTCCCCGACCCGCCAGCGTGGCGAATCCGTCGCCGCAGGCCAGAATGCCCCACGTCGCCGCCACGATATCTGGCCGCGCGGGAAACACCAGGATCAGCAGGAGAACGGCGAGCGGGTAGAGCAGGATGCCCGGCGGATACCCGCGCGCGTGATCGACCGGCCGGTAGAGCGTGTGCCCGCCGATGCGCGGCAGCACGAAGAGATTGAAGAGCAGGGCCGCGACCGCAAGGGCCGCAGCCTGCGGCCACGTGAGGTCGCGTAGCAGCAACGCGAAGCCGCCCATCGCGATGTGCAGGACCTGGCGGCCGGTTTCCGAGAAGCTGATCTTCATCCTGCGTCGACGACGGCTCGCCAGTACTCGAGCAGGTCGTGCAGCGTGCGATCGATCGGAATCTGCGGTTCCCAGCCGGTTTCCTCGCGGATTCGCCCCGGGTCGCCGAGCACGACCGGGTTGTCGCTCGGCCGGAAGAGCGCGGCATCCTCCTCGATCCGCACGTCGATTCGCGCGCGCGCGCGAAGCCGATCCAGCAGCTCGCCGATCGACGGCGCGTGCCCGGAGCACACGTTGTAGGGCCGCGCCGGCCGCCCTCGCTCGGCGAGGCGCCGGTAGGCTCGCACCGTGTCGCGCACGTCGGTCACGTCGCGCCGCGCATCGAGCCTGCCCACCTTGAGCACCGGCGGGATGCGCCCCGCCTCGGCGAGCGCGATCTGCCGGGCGAAGCTGGACGTCGCGAAGGTGGGCTGCTGGCGTGGCCCGATATGGTTGAAGGGCCTGACCACGACGACATCGAGGCCCTCGCGCGCCGCGTCGAACGCGACCATCTCCTGCGCGAGCTTGCTCACACCGTACGGGTTCGACGGTCCGAGCGGATGCGATTCGGTCAACGCATCCGCCGATGGACGGTAGACCAGGGCGGAGCCCGTCACGAGAATGCGTGCGTCGAGGCGCGCCCGGCGCGTGGCGTCGAGGAGATGGTGCGTGGCGAGGACGTTGGCCTGCAGCACGCCCTCCATGTCGCGCCAGGAGCTCGCGACCTGCGCCGCACCCGCACAGTGAAAGATGATCCTCGGCCGCACGTCCACGAGCGCGGCCGCAACCGCCTGGCGGTCGAGCAGGTCGATGACCATTCCGCGCGCGGCGCGGCGGTCCGCGCTCGCCGACCGCCGGGCGTCGGGCGTAGACGTCCGGTCCCACGCGACGACCGGTTCTCGTTCGGCGAGGAGCTGATCGACGAGGTGGCTGCCTGCGAACCCCGCGGCTCCGGTGACGAGAATCGGCCTCACGGTTGGCGTGCGCCTCACGCGGGGCGATCGCCGTACTGCGCCCGGTAGTACGCGCGGTACGCCGGGTCCTGTTCCTTGATCGGCCGCCACCACCGCTCGTGCTCGCGGTACCACGCGACCGTCTCGCCTAGACCTTCGTCGAACGCGACGGCCGGCGTCCACCCGAGACCGCGAAGCTTCGCGGTGTCGAGCGCGTAGCGGCGGTCGTGGCCGGGGCGATCGGGCACGTACGACATGAGAGAGGTTGGCTGGTTGACGAGCGCCAGGATCTGATGGGTGAGATCGACGTTGCGGACCTCGTGGCCGCCGCCGATGTTGTAGACCTCGCCCGGCTGTCCTTTCTCGAGGAGCAGGTCGAGCGCGCGGCAGTGGTCCGCGACGTGCAGCCAGTCGCGCACGTTCAGGCCGTCGCCGTAGAGCGGCACCGGGATGTTGTCGAGCGCGTTGGTGATGAAGAGAGGGATGACCTTCTCGGGAAACTGGTTGGGTCCGTAGTTGTTGGACGCGCGCGTGACGATGACCGGCACGTCATAGGTCGCCCAGAAGCTGTAGGCGAGCCGGTCGGCTCCCGCCTTGCTCGCCGAGTACGGATTGCGCGGCCGCAGCTCGTCGGTCTCCTTGCTGAATCCTTCCTGCACGCTGCCGTACACCTCGTCGGTCGAGATCTGGATGAAGCGCCGCAGACGCGGCGCCGAGCGCGCCGCCTCGAGCAGGACGAACGTGCCGAAGACGTCCGTCGTGATGAAGTCGCCCGCGGCCATGATGGACCGATCGACGTGGGTCTCGGCCGCGAAGTGCACGACGATGTCCGCGGCCTGCACGAGCGGCGCCGCCACCGCCGCGTCGGCGATGTCCCCCCGCACGAACCGGTGGCGCGGATGGTTCTCGACCTCCCGCAGGTTCTCGAGCCGTCCGGCGTAGGTGAGCTTGTCGAGCGTCGTCACGTCCCAGTCGGGGTGCGTGGCGATCGCGTAGCGCACGAAGTTGCTGCCGATGAACCCGGCGCCGCCGGTGACGAGGACCTTAACCATCTCTGCGGGACCAGTCGTAGGGAAGCACGCCGTGCGGCTCGACCCGGTACTCGTCCGGATCGGCGTACCGGTACGGCTCGGTGGGCACGTTGACGACGAGCGACACGTCCGGGCTGATGCACTTCCAGCCGTGATAGACGAGGTTGGGCACCTGCACCAGCATGCGGTTCTGATCGCCGATGAAGAACTCGTTGACGGCGCCCTCGGTCGGCGAGCCCTCGCGCGTGTCCACGAGCACCAGCTTCACCATGCCCGCGACGCAGGCGAAGGTGTCGGTCTGGTGCTTGTGGTAATGCCACGCTTTCACCACGCCGGGGTAGGTCGCCGAGACGTAGACCTGCCCGAACTTCGTGAACAGCTCCGCCTCGTCCGCTCGCAGGATCTCCATGAGCCAGCCGCGCTCGTCGGGGATCATCCTCAGACTCTTGGTTTTCACTTCGTGGATGAGCGGGTGCTTCACGGCCGGCTGATAGCGATGCGGGTCGCTCATGTCGATGTCCCTGGCCTCCACCGGGCCGGCGTGCCCTACCACCGGATCCCGACCTCGGAGTTGTCGCCCAGCATGAACCGGTAGGCCGACGGCTTGACCGGTTCCCGGTAGATGCGCACGTTCTTGCCGATCAGGCTGTCCACGACGCGGTTGGCGAGGTCGCTCACGACGCTGCCCTCGAGCACGATGCTGTGCTCGATCTCCGAGTCGCGAATCTCGACGTCGTTCATGATGGCCGTGAACGGTCCGACGTACGAGTGGATGATTCGCGCCCGCGCGCCGATGATCACGGGCCCGCGAACGACCGACTGCTCGATGACGGCGCCCGGCTCGATGATGACCTTGCCCTCGACGCGCGACTCGGCGTCCACCGCGCCTTCGACACGGCGATCGATCGTGTCGAGGATCAGCCGGTTCGCCTCGAGCATGTCCTCGAGCTTGCCCGTGTCCTTCCACCAGCCGTCGACGATGTGCGGCCGGACCTCGAGGCCGCGATCGATGAGGTCCTGGATGGCGTCGGTGATCTCCAGCTCGTTGCGGAAGCTCGGCTTGATGCGCTTGACCGACTCGAAGATCGCGGGGCTGAACAGGTACACGCCCACGAGCGCCAGGTCGCTCTTCGGCTCTTTCGGCTTCTCGATGAGCCGGACGACGCGGCCGTTCTCGAGCTCGGCGACGCCGAACATCTGCGGATCGGGCACATGCGCGAGCAGGATCTGCGCGGCCGGCCGTTCGCGCTGGAACTCCTCGACAAACGGCGCGATGCCTTTGTTGAGCAGATTGTCACCCAGGTACATCACGAACGGATCCTGGCCCAGAAACCCTTCGCTGATGAGCACGGCGTGCGCGAGGCCGCGCGGCGCGTCCTGGGCGATGTAGGTCACCGTCACGCCCCAGGCGGAGCCGTCGCCGACCGCGTTCCTGATCTCGGCGGCCGTGTCGCCCACGACGATCCCGATCTCCCGGATGCCTGCCGCGGCGATGGCCTCGATGCCGTAGAACAGGACCGGCTTGTTGGCCACCGGCACGAGTTGCTTCGCGCTGGTGTAGGTGAGCGGCCGGAGCCGCGTGCCTTTGCCGCCGCTCAGAATGAGACCCTTCATCGTCGGTCCGAGGTGCCCGTCAGGGCGCCGAAGAAGTTCGAAAAGGTGCCAATCCCCGCGAGGGTAAAGGATATGTTGAACCGGCGGTCCTTTGGAATGATGTAGCGGGGGTCGAAAGCCGGGAAATTATACGTCTGATACTCCACCGCGACGCCACAGCACTGCGCGTTGTAATAGCCGAGCACGCGCTGCTGCAGCAGCGTGTTCCGGCCGAGGTCGTAGTTGAATGAGTAGGCGCCGCCGAACCGGTTGCCGACCGGACGGACCGTCGCGTCTGCGTTCAGGAAGCTGTCCATGTCGAGCCGGCCGATGATCCTGCGCCGGCTGAACCCCCCGGTGACCCGCAGCCAGGACGCACCACCCGCTCCGCTGATGCCGAGCGACTGCATGCCGGGCAGGTCGAAGTCGTACTCCAGTCCCGCGGAGGTGCTCAGGCCGTCGGCCGGCGAGGCGGTTACGCCGAACGACAGTGGTGAGATGTTGCTCGGCTTTCGCCCGCGGAAGCTCGTCGTGTACGAGGGATCGAACAGGCTCGCCTTGGGGTCGGTGTAATACGTCTGCTGAAGGGAGATCGCGAGGATCTCGCGCGAGGCCGTCCCGCCTGCGCCCAGGCGCCGCCGCGCAAGCAGGCGGTTGGTGAGGCGGTACCGAATCTGGGTGTTGCCGCCGATCACGTAGTCGGAGGCGTCGCCAAGCTTCACCACCTGGTCCGCGTTGTCGATGACCGTGACGTACCGCGTTTCGACTGCCGGCTCGATGATGTGCTTGAACTTCTCGGCGTAGCCGTTGGCCGGCGTGTTCCAGATCCGGACGAACACGGGTCCGACGACCTCCGATCGGAGGTCGAGATAGCGCCGCCACAGCGACTCGGGCACCTGCACGCCCTTCGCGTCGAGGCTCCGGGTGTAGTAGGTGTTGGACCACGAAACCGTCGAGTCCCACGTGAGGAACGACAGCATATTGAACGGGACGCGCAGGACCGGCGTCGCATCCAGGCGCGAGAGGTTCCGGTCGCTCACCCTCGTGCCAGTGTGTGACTCGTACACCTGGCGCGCGAATTGGCTGCTCACCGCAAAATAGAGAGGGACCGAGCCGATCTGTTTCTGGGACTGACTGAACGAGATTCGCGGCGCGCCGCCGTACTTCGTCGAGGCGTCGCTTCCGTAGAAGATCTGCGAGACCGAGTAGAGGCCACTCAGGCTGTACACGCCCCAGGTCCCGCTGACGATGCCCGTGTAGGAGCGGGTGCGCTGAGACGCGTTGTAGATGTTCGTGGCGTACGCCGGCAGAACGGTGACATCGGAGAAGTAGTCGGCGCTGCCCTGCGCGCGCAAGCCGGCCGGCAGTCCCAGCGACGCGCCCGCGCGGATCAGGTAACTGCGCCGTGCGGGCAATGTCGTTGGCTTGCCGCCGGGCGGCTCGATGACGGCTTCGTGCTCGCGCAGGAGGTAGACCCGCGCGTTCCCTTCGGATCCGGGCGCCGCGACGTAGCGGTACTCCCCGCCGAAGCCTTGGCCGGTCTTGGAGTACCAGTCGTGGAAGAGCGTCGCGTCCTGGCTGCGATTGATCGCCCAGAAAAACGCGTTGCTGAGCATCTGCCCCTTGTAGGTCGACCCACCGTACGTCGGGATGAGGAAGCCCGTGGCGCGGTCGTCCTCCTGGAGCGGGTAGTAGAGCACCGGCAGGTAGAAGAGCGGCACGTCCTTGACCTTGAGGACGGCGTTCCAGAGCACCGCGTGCTTGTCGAGCGTCAGGGTCACGCTCGTCGTCGCGAACTCCCAGCGGGGCGTCGGCTGCACGCATGTCGTGAAGGCGCCGCGCGTCACGCGATACGTCCGCGCGCCCAGCTTCTCGATCCGCTCGCCATAGAAATACGCGTCGGGCTCCTGTGTGCCGAATATGCTGCGATCGGCCTGCGCGCCGAACGACGCGGTGCCTGACGCATTGAAAAACGTGCCGGTGCCCGCCTTGATGTCGAACTCGAGGCGCTCGGCGCCGATCTGGTTGGTCATCGAGACGAACACGACGTTGCCTGTCGCGACGAGACGGTTCGTGTCGGTGAACAGTTCCACCTCGTCCGCGTAGAACTTCATGTCCGGACACTCGACTTCGACGTTGCCGATCCGGCGGAAGTGGTGCTCGCCGAGCTGGGCCGACGACACACTGGTCTGGGTGCATGCGCCGAAGCCCTGCTGAGCCTCGGCGATGGATGCGAACACGGTGAACGCGCAGACCAGAAGGAGAATGAGGCGGTTCATTCCGGTGAGTGAGAACGGCCGGGCGCGGTGTCAGCGAAGAATATCACGGCGTCCGGGTGCCGACAACCCGCCGCACGCGCTCAAGGCGCGGGCCGACCACCGCGAGCTTCGAGGAGCGCGCGCACCTCGCCGATGAGAAAGAGCGAGCCCGCGACGCAGATGACGGCGGCGCGCGCCAGCGCCTCGTCGATCGCGCGCGCCGGATCGGGTACGACACTGGCGGGAACGCCCTGCGCGACGTCGCGCGCGTACGCGGCGAGGTCGTCGGTCGTCCGGGTCCGCGGAGTGCGCGCTTCCGTCAGCACGAACGCCGACGCCGCCGGCGCGAGCACTGCGAGCATGCCCGGCGCGTCCTTGTCGCGCAGCGCGGCGAAGACGATGGGCAGCTTCTCCGGGTAGCGCTCGCGAAGATACGCGGTGAGCGCGCGCGCGCCCGCCGGATTGTGTGCGCCGTCGAGCAGGATCCGGTGCCCGCCGAGCGCGAAGAGCTCGAGGCGTCCGGGCCACGACGCCTGCGTCAGTCCGGTGGCCACGGCATCGGCCGGCACCGCCATGCCGGCGGCGTCCAGCTCCTCGAGGAGCACCGCGGCCGTGACGGCGTTGTCGAGCTGATGCCGTCCTCGCAGCGCCAGTGTGAGCGGTGCGTACACGCGTCGCGCGGTGCGCAGCTCCAACCGGAGACGCCCGCTCGAGAGCATCGTCCCGCTCGCCGCCGCGGCCTCGCTCGTGCGGACGAGCCGCACGCCGCGCTCGCGACACACGCCGGCGACGACGCGCACCACCTCGGGGTTGGAGTCGCCGAGCACCGCGATTGTGCCCGGATGGATGACACCGGCCTTCTCGCGGGCGATCTCCGCGACGGTCTGGCCCAGAAACTGCTGGTGATCGAGATCGACGTTGGTGATCGCCGCGCCGAGCGCGGGCTCGACGTTGGTCGCGTCGAGCCGTCCACCCATGCCGACCTCGAGCACGGCCACGCCGACCCGCGCGCGGCGAAACAGCTCGAACGCGACGGCCGTCGTGGCCTCGAAGAACGTCGGCGAACCCGCAAGCGCGCCGCGGGCGATGAGGGACTCGGCGGCGCGCCTCACCGCGTCGGCGGCCTGCGCGAGGTCGTCCGTGCCGACCGGCTGGCCATCGATCACGAAGCGCTCCTCCAGCCGGATGAGATGCGGCGACGTGTAGCGGGCGACGCGGTGACCGGCCGCGCGAAGCGCCGTCTCGGTCATGACGGTGACCGAGCCCTTGCCGTTCGTGCCGGCGACCAGCACGCGCGCGTAGGCACGCTCGGGGTGTCCGAGCCCGTCGCAGAGCGCGCGGATGTTCTCGAGGCCGAACTTGATGCCGAGCGTTTCGAGGCTGAAGAGATAGGCGACGGGGTCCATCTTGATCGGAGGCCGGAGGCCGGGAGCCGCAGGCCGGAAACCGCAGGCCGGGGACCGCAGGCTGGGGGGCCGCAGGCTGGGGGGCCGGCTACTGCGCGTTCGCCGGCGCGGACGACGAAGAGATCGCGCTCTGATCCGTGGCGGTGTCCGCAGGCTCACACCCGGCGAAGCGGAAGAAACCGACGAGCGCGTCCTTCATCTCACGCCGATCGATCACCATGTCCAGCATGCCGTGATCGAGCAGGAATTCGCTGCGCTGAAACCCCTCCGGCAGCTTCTGGCGGATGGTCTGCTCGATGACGCGCGGGCCCGCGAACCCGATGAGCGCCTTGGGCTCCGCGATGTTGATGTCGCCCAGCATCGCAAAGCTGGCGGTCACGCCGCCCGTCGTCGGATCGGTCAGCACGGCGGCGTACGGGAGCCGCGCGCGATCGAGCTTCGCCAGGCTCGCGCTGATCTTCGCCAGCTGCATGAGGGACAGCGTGCCTTCCATCATGCGCGCGCCGCCCGAACACGACACGATCACGAGCGGCACCCGCCGCTCGATCGCGCGCTCGACCGCGCGGGTGATCTTCTCGCCGACCACGACGCCCATGCTGCCGCCGATAAAGCCGTACTCCATCGCGGCGACGACCGCCTCGATGCCGCCGATCCGGCCCGTTGCGATGATCACCGCGTCTTTGAGTCCCGTCGCGGCCGCGCCGGCCGTGAGCCGGGCGGCGTACGGCTTGGTGTCGGTGAACCGCAGCGGATCGGTCGACACCAGGTCCGGGTCGTGCTCCTGCCACTCGCCGTCGAACAGCATCCGCAGGCGCTCGGCGGCAGTCACGCGGAAATGATGCCCGCACTTCTTGCACACGCTCAGGTTGGCCGCCAGGTCCTTGTTGTACAAGACCTCCGCGCACGACGGGCACTTGACCCACAGGCCTTCCGGCACGCGGCTCGGCTTGTCGGCGGGCGCCTCGATCGGCTTGCGGACTTTCTTGAACCAGGCCATAGGCGGCAGCTTAGAGCGGGGGTGCGAGCAGGGTCAAGTTTCACCGCGTGCGCGGCACGTAGTAGCGCGTGCCGCGGCTCATGCCGCGGATCTGCTTGATGAGGTCGTCGAGCGTGTCGTCCGCCCAGGCGAGGTCGAGCTGCGAGGTCTCGACCGCGAGGAGCGGCGTCGCCGTGTAGTGGAAGAAGAAGTGGTTGTACGCCTCGTTGAGCTCGCGGAGGTAATCGGCGTCCAGCACGGGCATCTCGCGATCGCGCTTTTGCCGATCGCGCAGCCGCCGGACGAGGACATCGGTCGGCGCCTGCAGGGAGATCACCAGATCGGGCGCGGGCACGTCGCGCGCGAGCAGCGCGTAGAGCCGCTGGTAGATGAACAACTCGTTGTCGTCCAGGTTCAGGTAGGCGTAGATCTTGTCCTTGTCGAACAGATAGTCGGCCACCGTGACCTGGCTGAACAAGTCAACTTGCCGCAGCGCAACCTGCTGCCGGTGCCGCGCGAGCGTGAAGAAGAGCTGGGCCTGAAAGCCGGCGCCGGGCCGGTCGGCGTAGAAGTCGGCGAGGAAAGGATTCTCCGTCTCGTCGAGGACGAGCGTCGCGTCGAGCCGCGCGGCGATCCGCTCGGCCAGAATCCCCTTGCCGACCCCGATCGGGCCCTCGATGGCGATGTAGCGAAAGTCCAAGCTGCGCCGCAGTATAGCGGAAGCGGGCGCCGGAAGCGCGTGCTATCATGCGAAGGCCCGCGCGCGGATCGTCGCGGCGGGCGGATCCCTCGTGCGCATCGATCGTCTCGATCTTCGCCTCGTCCGCCTGCCGCTCGTCCGCTTCTTCGAGACCAGCTTCGGCCGCGTCCACGACCGCGCGTTCGTGCTGGTCACGCTCCACGGCGACGGGGAAGTCGGCTACGGCGAGTGCGTGGCCGACGCCAACCCGTACTACAGCGCCGAGACGACCGAGACGTCGTGGCACATCATCGAGCAGTTCATCGCACCGCGCGTCGTCGGCGGCAGCTTCGCGCATCCCCGCGAGGTGTATCCGGCGCTCGGCGCGATCCGCGGCCACAACATGGCCAAGGCCGCCGTCGAGATGGCGGCCTGGGATCTCTACGCGCGGCAGCAGGGCGTGCCGCTCGCGAAGATCCTCGGCGGCACACGGACGGAGATCGCATCGGGCGTGTCGATCGGCATCCAGGACTCGCTGGACGAACTCGTTGATCGGATCGCGATCGAGCTCGCGGCGGGTTACCGCCGTGTCAAAATCAAGATCAAGCCGGGATGGGACATTTCCGCGGTCGACCTGGTCCGCGCGCGGTTCGGATCGATTCCGCTCATGGTCGACGCGAACGCGGCCTATCAGCTCTCGGACGCCGGGCACCTGGCCGCCCTGGACCGGTTCGACCTGATGATGATCGAACAGCCGCTCGACTACGACGATGTGGCCGATCACGCGGCGCTGCAGGCGCGGCTGAAGACGCCGATCTGTCTCGACGAGTCGATCCACACCGTGAAGACGGCGGCGCAAGCCATCGCGCAGGGCGCCTGCCGCATCATCAACATCAAGCCGGGCCGCGTCGGAGGCCACGCCCAGTCGATTCGTCTGCACGATCTCTGCGCGGCGCACGGCGTGCCCGTCTGGCACGGCGGCATGCTCGAGAGCGGCATCGGCCGGGCGCACAACATCCACCTGTCGTCGCTCGCGAACTTCTCGCTGCCCGGAGACGTCGCGGCCAGCAAACGATACTACCTCCCCGATCTGATCGACCCGCCCATCGAGGTCCGGCCGGACGGCACGATCCCGGTGCCTTCCGGCCCCGGCATCGGCGTGTCGATCGTGCGCGAACGCGTCGAGCGCGCCACCGAACGCGTCCTGTCGCTCTCCGCCGCCTGAGATGCGTGTGAAGCTGAAACTCGCGTGTGCGATCGGACTGGCGAGCGTCGCCGTCGCGTGCGCGCCGACCCCGCCATTGCCGCCGCCGTCCCCGCCGGTCATCCCGCTGACGTGGGACGACAAGCTCGCGTCAATGGTGCGTCTCGAGGACCAGCGCATTCTGCGCGACCCCACACCACCGCCGCCGCCACCACCACCGCCGCCGGGCCGCGGACGCCGGCAGCCGCCAGTCGCGGTGGTCCCAATCAGAGAGACGCCTGACCTCATCCGCCTGCTGGGTGATGCCGAGCCGCGCGTCCGGCGCCGCGCGGCGCTGGCGATCGGACGCGTGCGTCTCGGGGAAGGCGTCCCGCCACTCGTGGCGGCGCTCAAGGATGTGGATGCAGAGGTCCGACAGATGGCGGCCTTCGCGCTGGGCCTCATCGGGGACCGGGCCGCCGTGGCGCCGCTCGTGGCGGCGCTCGCGGATCAGGAGCCCCTCGTGCAGGGGCGCGCCGCCGAAGCGCTCGGGCTCATCGGCGACGTGGCCGCGGCGCCCGCGATCGCGCAGATGGTCTACGGTCACGTCCTGACGGGCGTCCTCGCGTCGATCGCGCCCGACGATGAGGCGTACCCGCTCGCGCCGCCGGTCGAAGCGGTTCGCCTCGGAGTGTACGCGCTGACGCGGCTCAAGACCTACGAACCGCTCGCCTCCGCCGTCCTCGGACGCGATGGACTGCCCGTGACGCGCTGGTGGCCGGTGGCCTACGCCTTCAGCCGCGTGGACGATCGGCGCGCCCTCACGATTCTGATGAGCCTGGCGAGTGGACCCGGGCGCTACACGGTCGCCTTCGCGGCCCGCGGTCTCGGCGCGCTCAAGGATCCGGCGGCCCGCAAGGTTCTCCTGCCGCTCGTCAATCCCGACAAGCAGGATCCGCGCGTCGTGGTCGCCGCGATTCGCGCGCTTGGCCAGATCGGCGGCGACGCGCCCAAGGAACTGATCGACCTGCTGCGCCGGTCGCAGGTCGATCCGAACATCCGTCTGGAAGCCGTGACGGCACTCGGCACGCTCAAGGCCCAGGCCGCCCTCGATCTCGTGATGGATCAGGTGGCCGACCCGTGGCCGTCGATGCGCGCGGCGGCGCTTCGCGCGTTGGCCGAGATCGACCGGTCGAGTTTCGTCCTGGTGTTGTCGAGCCTCGACGCCGACCCGCACTGGAGCGTGCGCGCCTCGCTGGCGTCGACGCTCGGCCTGCTCGATCTCGAGACGGCGCGGCCGCGGCTGGCCTCGCTCATCGCCGACGAGGATCGCCGCGTGGTGCCCGCGGCGCTCGCGGCGCTCGTGAAGCTCGGTGCCCCCGACGCCGAAGCGCTGCTGTTGAAGTTCCTCCGCGATAGCGACCCCATCGTCCGCATGACCGCGGCCCGCGAGCTGGGTGCGCTGAAGCCGGCGAGGGGCGCGGCGGCGCTCGCCGAGGCCTACCGCGCCGGCGCCGCAGACACGACCTACGTCGCGCGCGCCGCCGCGCTCGCCGCGCTCGCGCGCGACGGGGCCGCGCCGGCGATGGAGGTGCTGAGGACGGCGCTCGCCGATCGCGACTGGGCTGTGCGCGTTCGGGCGGCCGAGATGCTGAAGGCGTTGGATCCGGCCCAGGCGCCTGCGCCGGAGTCGATCCGGCCGGCGCCAGGCGCGCCGCCGCCAGGTGTTGAGGCCTACGACGCGCCCGACCTCATCGGTCCGCCGTACTCACCGCACGTGTTCATCGAAACCGACAAGGGCACGATCGAGATCGAGCTGGCGGTGATCGACGCCCCGATCACGGTGCGGACCTTCATGGCGCTCGCCCGGAGAGGGTTCTTCACGGGCGTGGCCTTCCACCGCATTGTCCCGAACTTCGTCGTGCAGGGCGGCGATCCGCGCGGCGACGGCGAGGGCGGGCCCGGGTACACGATCCGCGACGAGCTGAACGAGCGGCCGTACCTGCGCGGCACCGTCGGGATTGCGCTCGACTGGGCGGACACGGGCGGCTCGCAGTTCTTCATCACGCACTCGCCGCAGCCGCACCTCGACGCGCGCTACACGGTCATCGGCCACGTGGTCGCGGGCATGGAGGTCGTCGATCGGCTGCAGCAGTGGGACGTGGTGAGGCGCGTGCGCGTCTGGGACGGCGTGTCGATGTCCGGGAAGTAGCGGTGCGTGGCGCGTGAGCGCGCGCCCATACAGCAAAAAAGGGGGCGATGTTCGCCCCCTTTTTTGGCGGGTT
>CAYHSN010000026.1:0-7863 GCA_964359235.1 uncultured Vicinamibacterales bacterium
GACGCCCGCCCCACTTCCCCGCCACGACCGCCCAGCGTGGAATCGGCGTGGACGCCAGCCGCCGCAGCAACCCTTCCTCGCGCTCGATGACGAGCAGGATCGCGCCGCTCGTCAGGAGCACGAGCATCGTGAACATCACCATCGTCCCGGGGATCGTCTGCTCGAAGCCGCCCGGAGGATCCTTGCGACGCCCGGCCGACTGCACCTGCAGCGTGATGCCGCGCGGCGCGGCCTCGAGCGCCCGGAACGCCGCGGGACCCGGCGTCTCGGCGCGGCTCTTGGACACGGCGAGATCGGCCACCAGACCGTAGAGCGCCCTCGAGATGCGCACCTGGTCGAAGCTCGCGTTCGGCCCCTCGGCTCGGCTCTTGAACGAGAGCGCCTGCTGCTCGCCCGCGAGCACCGCGTCGGTGAACGTCTTCCCGCTCTTCGGCGACGGCACGATCAACCGCCGGCTGAAGCGCTCGAACGCCTCGCCGGTCGCCGGGCGTTCCACCTTGAAGTTCTGCTTCTCGAGCCGTCGCGTCAGCTCGTCGACGAGGAAGCCCGCGTCGGCCGGCGCCTGGAGCGCGAGCGCATCCGGGCGTTCCGCCGACCCGCCGATCGGCCCCGATCCGCCCGTGATCGTGCCGATGAAGTAGAAGAACACGAGCGGCATGACGAAGGTCCACAGGATGGTTTCGCGGTGCCGGAGCAGGTGGGCGACGTCTTTGCGCGCGACGAACCAGGCCGACCGCATCGTCACACCCCCGCCGCGAAGCGGCCGCGCACGAGGCGCGCCGAAATGAAGAACAACGCGACGGCCGGAAGTCCGATGGCGGCGGTCGCGGCCGTGAGGCTCGTCACGTCAACCGGCCCCAGCAGCAGGGCCTTGAGCTGTGTGACGCCCTGGCCGTTCGGCGTCAGGCGTCCGATCGCCGCCATCCACCCTGGCATCATCTCGAACGGGAAGAACGATCCGCCGATCATCATCATCGGGAACAGCACCATCGTCGTGACGATGTTCGCGCCGCGCGCGGTCGAGGCGAGGAACTGGAGCACGAGGAAGAGCGAGATGAGCGCGGTGCCGGAGAAGGTGCACCAGACGAGCGCGCCCGGCACGCGCCAGAGCGGCACGCTGGCCGCGGGAATCGTGATGAGCAGACCGGCGAGCGACACGGCGGCCATGAAGATGGCGCCCGCCGCGAGCTTCCCGCCCAGGAACCACGCCGCGTCGTGCGGCGCGATGACCGCTCGGCGCAGCGTGCCCTGCCTGCGCTCAACCCAGAGGTCGTCGCTGAACCCGCGCCCGATGAACAGGAGCGACATGAAGAGCACGCTCGGCAGGAGCAGGGTCGCGAAGTCGATGCCGCCCGGCGCCGATCGAGATTCGCCGGATGCGGTCTCCAGCGACAACACGGGCGGCAGCACGATGGACTCGAGCAGCCGGAGCTGCTGGTTGATCGAGGTGGCCAGCGTCGCCACGCTCGCGTCGGCAAAGACATCCTGCCCTTGGGGGCGCGATCCGAAGAACGCGCGCAGCGGCTCGCCGAGAATCCGCTGCAGGTAGAACACCGCCTCGACGAACATGTCGAGGCCGACACGCACGATCTCGGGCAGGATGCGCTGCGCGGGGTTGGTCACGAGCGTGATCGTCGCCGGCGTGTCGTTCAGCATCGCATCGGTCAGGCCCTGCGGCAGGATGACGAGCGCCGACGCCTCGCCCTCGTCCATCCTCCTTCTGCCTTCCTCGGTCGAGACCCTCTCGATGTCGAGGTAATCGGCCCCGCCGCCGGACGAGGCGCCGCCGAGGAAGCCGCCGACGAGCGACGCGTCCTCGTCGGCGAGCAGCACGTGCGCCTTCGGCGTCGCGTTGTCGCCGCCGAAGGCGAGCGTCATCAGGGTGCCGATGAAGAGCGGGATGCCGAGCCAGATCGCGAGACCCGGCCAGTCGGCGAGCCGCCGGCGGAGGTCCTTTGCCGCGCTGGTCATCAGGAAGCGCATCGGCTACTCCCTCAGCTCGCGGCCCGTGAGTTTGATGAACAGCGTCTCGAGGCTCGGCTGCGCGATCGTCGTCTCGCGGATCTCGGCGCCCGCCGCGGCGAGCGCGGCGAAGATGGCCGGCAGCCGGCGAGAGGCGCCCTCGACCGCGAGGATCAGGTGCTCGGCGCTCACACTCACGACCTCGGCTCCATCAACGGGCGCGATCGCCGCGCCCGTCCTCGCCGCGTCGAAGGCGCCGGTGAGCCGCAGGAGATCGCGCTCGCCCATCATCTGCCGCAACTCGGCGAGCGTGCCCATGGCGATGATCTTCCCGTGGTCGATGATCGCCAGGCGATCGCAGAGCGCCTGGGCTTCTTCCATGTAGTGCGTCGTGTAGAGCACGCACGTGCCGGCGCGCGCCTGCTCGCGCACCAGGTCGAGCAGCCGCACGCGGCTTTGCGGATCGACGCCGACCGTCGGCTCGTCGAGCAGCAGCACCTTCGGCCGATGGACGATGCCGCAGCCGAAGTTGAGGCGTCGCTTCATGCCGCCGCTGTACTTTTTGATCGGCTCGCGCGCGCGATCGAGCAGGCCGAGGACCTCGAGTACTTCGTCCACGCGCCGCTTCAGGTCGGCGCCGCCCATCCCGTAGGCCGCGCCCCAGTAGCGGAGGTTTTCCGTCGCCGACAGCTCCTCGTAGAGCGCCAGCTCCTGCGGGACGATGCCGAGCGCGGCGCGCGCGGCGAGGCCGTCGGTGACGACATCGTGGCCGAGCACCTTCACGACGCCCCCGCTCGGTTTGAGCAGACCCGAGATGCAGCCGATGGTGGTGGACTTGCCGGCGCCGTTCGGGCCGAGCAGGCCGAAGATCTGCCCCGCTCCGGCCGTGAACGTCGCATCGTCCACGGCCACGAGTTCGCCGTAGAGCTTTCGCAAATGCTGGACGTCGATCATTGGGGCCTCAAGGGCAGCTTTCAGCTATGCCGCGCAGTCTAGCAGCCTCTGACGAGTGGTGTCAGCCAAGTGTTCCGGGTCTTGCGGGTCTCGTCCGGCGAACGGCGGCGGGATGTCGGTGAGTGGTCAAATCTCCTATACTCCTTCTTCATGGCCGGCTTCTACGAGATCACGGAGTGGTGGATCGCCGCGGCGGCGTCGCCCGAGGTGGGCGCGGCGTATCTCGGATCGCAGGGCGACATCTGGGACGCGCAGAAGGACATGCTGCTGGACTTGATCGGCGGCATCGTCTCGATGCTGCTGCTCTCAGGCTTGCACAATCGCCAGATCCTCCAATCCTCCAATATGCAATCCTCCAATCTGCATTTCCAGTGAGGCTCCCATGCACCTGGCCCGTTATCCCCGGCGTCGTTACACCGAAGGCTGGACCCCCATCGAGAAGCTGGACCGCCTGACGCGCGCGCTCGGCGGCCCCGACATCTACATCAAGCGCGACGACCTGCTCGGCCTCGCCGGCGGCGGCAACAAGACGCGCAAGCTCGAGTTCCTGGTGGCCGACGCGCTCGCGAAAGGCGCGGACACCCTGATCACCGTCGGCGCGGTGCAGTCGAATCACTGCCGCCTCACGCTCGCGGCCGCCGTCAAGGAAGGGCTCAAGTGCCGGCTGCTCCTCGAAGAGCGCGTGCCCGGCAGTTACAAGCCAGACGGGAGCGGCAACAACTTCCTCTACCGGCTGCTCGGCGTCGAGCAGGTGAAGGTCGTGAAGACGGGCGTCGATCTCGCGGCCGCGATGCAGCAGATGGCGGACGAGGTCGCCGCGCTCGGGCGCACGGCGTACGTGATCCCCGGCGGCGGGTCGACCCCGATCGGCGCGCTCGGCTACGTCTCCTGCGCGGAGGAGATCCTCGCGCAGACCCACCAGCTCGGCCTCCGCATCGACCACATCGTCGTCGCGAGCGGCAGCACGGGCACGCACGCCGGGCTCCTCGCCGGGCTCATCGGGAACAACAGCCACATCCCGGTCACGGGCATCAACGTGCGGCGCACGCGCGAGGAACAGGAGCCCAACGTGCTGAAGCTCGCGCAGGAGACCGCCGCGATGCTCGGCATCGCGGGCGGCATCCCGCGCGAGGCCGTGACCGCGCTCGGCGACTGGGTCGGCCCCGGCTACTCGCTGCCGACGCCGGAGATGATCGAGGCGGTGAAGATGGTCGCGCGGCTCGAAGGCGTCCTGCTCGATCCGGTCTACACCGGGAAGGCCATGGCCGGCCTCATCGCGCTCGTGCGGCAAGGCAGGTTCAAGAAGGGCGAGCACGTGCTGTTCCTCCACACGGGCGGGTCACCGGCGCTGTATGCGTATCAGCCGGTGCTTCTGGAAGGAGACAAGGCGGGGGTCGGGTAGACCAACTTGGAAGTGAGAAGTGAGAACCAAAATTGTCGAAGTCCCTGACTATCCGATCGCGACGAGCGTCAGCATCGATCCCTCGCGCACGGCGCTCCTCATCGTCGACATGCAGCGCGACTTCGTCGACGCGAAGGGAGCGCTCTCGGTACCGGGCGCCGCGGCGACCGTGCCGGTTATCCGCCGGCTCGTCGACTGGGCGCGAAAGACCGGCGTAGCCGTGATGTACACGCAGGACACGCACCGCGCGGGCGATCCGGAGTGGACGATCTGGCCGAAGCACGTCGAGCGCGGCGCGTGGGGCTGGGAGATCGTCGACGAGTTGAAGCCGGCTTCGGACGAACTGGTGTTCGAGAAGGCGCGTTACGACGGCTTCTACGGCACGGGGCTCGACCACGAGCTGCGCCGCCGCGGCCTCGACACGCTCATCATCTGCGGCACGGTCGCCAGCATCTGCGTGCACTACACCGCGGCAAGCGCCGGGTTGCGGTGGTACCGCGTCATTCACCCGATCGACGCGCTCTCGGCGCTGACGCCGTTCGACATGGAAGCGGCGCTGAGGCAGGCCAGCTTTCTGTTCCAGGCCGTGCTGACGACGGCGGACGTGATGACGAAGACGTAGCGCAGCCGGCCCTCTAGATTAAGATTAGGGCTGCTCGGCCCAGCAGGCCTGAAGGCCTGCGCTACACGCAATCTCACGGCAGGTCGTAGCGCAGCCCTTTAGGGCTGCATCACCAGCAGGCCTGACGGGCCGCGCTACACGCAATCTCACGGCAGGTCGTAGCGCCCTTTAAGGGCTGCATCAACAGCAGGCCTGACCGGGCCGCGCTACACGACTCGTTCCAGTCTCGAGCTCGGGCGGTAGCGGCGCCCGGCCTTGGCGGCGGGCTTGCCCTCGAGCAGGACGACGTCGGCCGTGAAGTCGTAGTTGTGGACGACGAGGTCGGAGCCGACGCCGTAGGAGTCGACCGGCACGCCCTGCGACTCGAACTGGCGGATCCGATCCACGTTGAACCCGCCCGACACGACGATCCTCACGTTCCGGAAGCCCTCGCGATCCAGCGCCTCGCGCACGTTCCAGACCAGTCGCGGGTTCACGCCGCGCGGATCGAACGCTCCCATCTGCGACACGCACGACACATCCACCATCGTCGCGGCCGTGTCGAGGCGCACGCCCCACAGGCGCCCGCCGAGCGCGCGCGCCGTCTCGAGTGAGGTCTTCACGCAGTCGTTCTCGAAGTCCACGAGGCTGATGATGTGGACGTCTTCGGGCATCTGACGCGCGAACGCCTGGCTCGCCTCGACCGTCGAGCCGCTGTAGGCCGCGATGAGCGCGTGCGGCACGGTGCCGATGCCGCTGCTCCCCCACCACGACGCCTGCGCGTCGGTCGAGACGCCGATGGCGCCCGCGATGTGCGCCGCGTAGCCGTCGCCGGTCTGCACGAGCCAGTGATCGTGGCGCGCCGGGAAGAACATGATCGGCTTCGGCCACGCGGCTTCAACCACGCGGCGCGTGTTGGTCGCGATCTTCGTCCGGCGCGCGAGCACGCCGACGTACAGCGTCTCGAGGTGCGCGAAGGCCGTGTAGGGGCCGGTGACCTCGAGCACGGGCTCCCACGACTCGATCGCGTCGCCGTCCCAGAGCGCCTTCACCTCGAGGTCTTCCCAACGGAATCCTTCCGTCAGGCACAGCTTCAGGATCGCGATCGCTTCGTCGATGCCGCCGAGCCACGCATGTTTCTTCTGGAAGACCTGCATCGTCACGATCGGATGGTGGTGGTCCTTCAGCAGGACCTCGCGCGTGCGGACGAAGTACTTGTCCGAGTAGTAGCCCTCGCGCATGCGCTCGACGGGCAGATGGAAGATGCGCGGGTCCAGCCGCTGCGTCGGGCGGAGCGGTGGCGGGGGACCTGAGCTTGGGTGCTTCACGGGTTCGACGCGGCTGGGCATGGGCGCTCGTTCCGGGGAACGACGATTCTACCCGGTCCAGAGTAGCCCGTCTTCGTCGTCTCGCCAAGGAGAAGGGTGCCGGCGGGGCGGTGAGTCCCTTTGGCGACCACAGCAATCTGCACGCCCGGGCGAAGGTGGCGAGCGGTGTATACTGTCATACAGGAGCTGACATGAGCAGACGCGGGACGATGTCGACCGTGATGACGGTGCGGGTGACACCCGAACTGGACCGCCGCCTCACACGCGAGGCGCGGCGGCGGCGGCGCACGCGGAGCGAAGTCGCGCGTGAAATCCTGGAGGCGCAGCTTCTCGCGCCTGCCGCGGATCCCGCCATCGAAGCGCGGCGCCAGTCGCTGCTGGTGAGGGAGCGCGATTCGGAACGAGACGCTCTGGCGTTTGTCGAGAAGGCCGGCGACCCGCGAGGCTGGCGGTGACGCGCGGCGCTATCGTGGTCGTGGCGGCGAAGGGCGCCTACACCGGCAAGCCGCGACCGGCGCTCGTCGTGCAGTCCGATCTCTTCAACCCGACTCACGCCAGCGTGACGGTGTGTCCCATCACCTCGGACTGCGTCGACGCGCCGCTCTTCCGCGTGACGCTGCCGGGCGGCTCCCGGACCGGGCTTCAGGCTGTTTCGCAGGTCATGGTCGACAAGATCGTCAGCGTCCCTCGCGAGCGGATCGCCCGCGAGATCGGCCGCTGCGACGAAACGCACCTCGACCTGGTCGACGAGGCGCTGCGGCGCTGGCTGGCGCTCGGATAAAGCGGTGATCATGCCCTGAACGCTGAACCCTGGATCCCGAGTACGTGAGTACCCCGCGCATCGCGCGTTTCGGCGTCTTCGAGATGGACCTCAAGACAGGCGAGCTGCGCAAGAAGGCCGTCACGGTGAAGCTGCAGGAGCAGCCTTTCCGTGTGCGCGCGATGCTCGTCGAGCACGCGGGTGACCTGGTCACGCGCGACGAGCTTCGCAAGCGCCTGTGGCCCGACGACGTCTTCGTCGACTTCGAGCACAACCTGAACAAGGCGATCGCGAAGGTGCGACGGGCGCTGGGCGATCTCGCCGAGAGCCCGCGCGACGTCGAAACGCTCGAACGGCGCGGCCATCGTGTCATCGCGCCGGTCGAGTTCCTCGAGGATGCAAGCGCGACCAGCGTGATCACTTCAGGCGCGGCGTCGCCGGGCCGAATCGTGTACGCCGGCCGGGCCATCCCGCTTCACGAGGGGATGAACCTGATCGGCCGCGACTCGAGCGCGGCGATCTTCATCGACTCGTCCAAAGTGTCCCGTCGCCACGCGCTCATTGCCATCGGTCCTGCAGGCGTCACGCTCAGCGACCTCGGCAGCAAGAACGGCACGTTCGTGAACGCTCTCCCCGTCCACTCGCCCATGGTCCTCTCCGACGGCGACGAGATCGTCGTGGGCTCGACCAGGCTCGTGTTCCGAAGCGCGCCGATCGCCGGGCCGACGGCCACCAACAGCGGCGCCTGACCGGAAAGCCGGTTCATCACTCGGGCGCAGGAGCGGAGCTTGCTCCGCCCCGGGCCGACCAAGGTCGGCCCCTACGAACGATCGTGTCACGGCCGACCAAGGTCGGC